>NZ_LZIX01000190.1:0-62002 GCF_001666955.1 Mycobacterium sp. E735
GCCTCTGATGCTTGGCGGGCGAGGCGGTGCCATGCACCTCGGCCCCGGCGGCCTTCGCGAACTGGACGGCCGCGATGCCCACGCCGCCGGCCGCGGCATGCACCAGCACCCGTTCGCCGGCGCGCAGCGAGCCGTACCCGTGCAGGGCGGCCCACGCGGTCGCGTAGTTGACCGGGACCGCGGCGCCCTGTTCGAAGCCCATCGCGGCCGGCAGCGGCACCGAGTCGCTCGCAGCCACGTTGACGACCTCGGCGTAGCCGCCGAACCGCGTGCCCGCCAGGACCCGTTCGCCCACGCGGCCGGGATCGACGCCCTCGCCGACGGCCTCGACCGTCCCGGCGACCTCGTAACCGACCACCGCCGGAAGTTTCGGCGCATCGGGGTAAAGGCCCACGCGGGCGAGGTGATCGGCGAAGTTGACCCCCGCCGCACGCACCGCGACCCGCAGCTGGCCCGGGCCCGGTGGCGGCGGATCGGGCCGCTGCTGCACCCGCAGCACGGATGGATCTCCGCGCTTGGTGATGACGACTGCGCGCAATGTGAAACTCCTCTTCCCCGGCCGCTCAGGCCCGGTTGACGGCGTCGGCGAGGCGGGGCAGCACGACGCCGGACCAGCCGGGCCCCATCCGGCGGAACGCCTCGGCCATCCTCTTGTCGTCGAGGTCAAAACCGCTGTGCTCCAAGAACACCCGGGTGCCGTCGCCCTCCGGCTCCAGGCGCCAGGTGAGCGTCCACGCGGGCGTGAAGGTGTAGACGAACCGGCGCGGGGGATCGACCTCGAGCACCTTGCATGGCTGCGTGCCATAGCCTGGCATGTCGAGGGTGAACTGATGGCCGACCACCGCGGCCACGTCGCCCTCGGCCCACCACAGCCGCAGCAGGTCCGGCTCGGTCAACAAGCGCCAGACCTTCGCAGGCGGGGCCGCCACGAACTGATCCACCCGGATCGTCGCGGGCGTCGACGTCTCGGTCATTCCCACTCCTCTGCCGTCTCGGCGAGTTTGGCCAGTCGTGCTCGCCAGAACTTCTCGAACGGATGCAGCCACTCACCGAGTTGCGCCAACGGTTCCGCGGTCAGGTGATAGATGCGATGCCGGCCCTGCGGCTCGTCGGCCACCAGCCCGGCGTCGCGCAGAACCTTGAGGTGCTCGGCGACCGCGGGGCGGCTGAGGTCGAACCGCTCGCAGAGTTTCCCGGCGGACAGCGGCTGGCGGGACAGGATCTCCAGGACTTCCCGCCGCACGGGATTGGCCAGCGCGAGGAAGACGCGGTCGGTGCCAGCCACGCCCGGCAATATATGTCGGATATTTCCGACGTGTCAACCATCCCGGGCGCCCGCAGCGGGCCGCGGTGACCGCTATCTTCCCGGTTATGCACTTCGCCTGGGAGCGGCTGACACCCAGCGTGCAGCGCTGCCGGCTGGCGTTCTGCGACGTGACCGTCGCCCTGGTGCGGGGCCGCACCGGCGCGCTGCTCGTCGACACCGGCACCACGCTGGTCGAAGCCGACGCGATCGCCGCCGACGTCCGCGAGCTCGCGGGACGACCGGTCACGCATGTCGTGTTGACGCACAAGCACTTCGACCACGTCCTGGGCTCTTCGGCGTTCGGCGGAGCTGAAATCCTTTGCGCCCCTGAGGTCGTCGAATACTTGTCGTCCGCCGTCGATCGCCTTCGTTCGGATGCCGTCAGTTATGGCGCGGACGCCGCTGAGGTCGACCGCGCGGTCGCGGCGCTGAAGCCACCGCGGCGCGGCGTCCACGACGCGGTCGTCGACCTGGGCGACCGCTTCGTGACGATCGCCCACCTGGGCCGGGGACACACCACCGCGGACCTGGTCGTCATCGCGCCCGGCGTCGACGGCGAAGACGACCCGGTTGTCGTCTTCACCGGTGATCTCGTCGAGGAGTCCGCCGACCCCGATATCGATGCCGATTCCGATCTGGCCGCCTGGCCGTTCACCCTCGATCGGATACTCGCGGCGGGCGGACCCGAAGCCATCTACGTGCCGGGCCACGGAAGCGTCGTCGACGCCGGTTTCATCCGCCGCCAGCGGGATTGGCTGGCCCGACGAGCGGGCCTCGAGCCGGGTTAGACGCGCGGGCCGGTGCAGGCGGCGATCAGGGCATCCGGGTCGGTGACACTGACCCATAACTCGCGCAGCGAAATCGTTCGGCCCACGGCTTTCGCCTCCACCGGTGGCTCAATCGTCAAGGCCACCAGGCCCTTACCCGAACCGTTGACGAGCCAGCGTCCACCCGAATAGTGCACCCCCAAGGTGAAGACCCGGTCGTCCGCCCGCTCGGCCCGGGTGATCGACGCCAGCGGTACGTGAGCGTCGAATGCCCAACCCATCTTGACGTGTAGGGTGCCGGCATCCACCCTGAGCTCGCTGCGCTTGGGTCCCATTCCGACGGGAACCGAAAGCGGTAGATACCGGTCATAGCGCAATTCCGTCTGCACGGCGATTACCCTACCTCTTGTTTGCTGGATTCGCCGGTTTTTCGTATTTCAACTCTTCCGGCCAGTCAGGGCAAGAGCTGGATGCTATCGACAACCATTGCAGCACAAAGATTCTCATCGAATCCGAAATGCGAGCGCCGGTTCGGGCCGTTGCGGCGATACCGACGATCTTGTGTGCCCGGCGGCCTCGTGGCGCCGGCGCGGGCCGGAGTAGGGCAGTTGGCAACAGTTTTGGCACGGGTCTTTCGACCCCTGATTTATCCCTCACCCCCGGGGATAGACTCACGTTCAAGGGAATCGTGCCGAACAGGGAGCGTAGGGCCATGGCCATCATTGACTCGGACACCGAAGTCCGGACCTCGTACGAAGACGACATCGCCGCCACCCAGCGATACATGGACGGCCCGCGGTTCGCCGGAATCACTCGTCTCTACACGGCCCGCCAGGTAGTGGAACAACGCGGCACGATCCCCACCGACTACATCGTGGCGCGCGAGGCGGCGGCGGCCTTCTACGACCGGCTTCGCGAGCTGTTCGCCACCAAGAAGAGCATCACCACGTTCGGGCCCTACTCGCCGGGCCAGGCCGTGGCGATGAAGCGGATGGGCATCGAGGGCATCTACCTCGGCGGCTGGGCAACGTCGGCCAAAGGCTCCACCACCGAGGACCCCGGCCCGGACCTTGCGAGCTACCCCCTGAGCCAGGTGCCCGACGACGCCGCGGTACTCGTCCGCGCCCTGCTGACCGCCGACCGCAACCAGCAATACCAACGGCTCAACATGAGCGAGGCACAGCGAGCCAGCACGCCCGCCTACGACTACCGCCCGTTCATCATCGCCGACGCGGACACCGGCCACGGCGGCGATCCGCACGTGCGCAACCTCGTCCGCCGCTTCGTCGAGGTGGGCGTCGCCGGCTACCACATCGAGGACCAGCGCCCCGGCACCAAGAAGTGCGGCCACCAGGGTGGCAAGGTGCTGGTGCCCTCCGACGAACAGATCAAGCGGCTCAACGCCGCTCGCTTCCAGCTCGACGTCATGCGGGTGCCGGGGATCATCGTCGCCCGCACCGACGCCGAGGCGGCCAACCTGATCGACAGCCGCGCCGACGAGCGCGACCAGCCGTTCCTGCTCGGCGCCACCAACCTCAACATCCCGTCGTACAAGGCCTGTTTCCTGGCGCTACTCCGCCGCTTCTACGAGCTGGGTGTCAAGGAACTCAACGGCCATCTCCTCTACGCCCTGGCGGATTCGGAGTACGCCGCGGCCAGCGCGTGGCTGGAACGCCAGGGCATCCAGGGACTGATCTCCGAGGCCGTCAACGCCCGGCGCGAAGACGGGCAGGGTTCGATCGACGACCTCTTCGACCAGGTCGAGTCGCGGTTCGTGGCGGCCTGGGAGGACGACGCCGGCCTGATGACCTACGGCGAGGCCGTCGCGGAGGTGCTCGAATTCAGCGAGAGCGAAGAGGACGAGCCGGTGGGCATGAGCCCGGCGGATTGGCGGCAATTCGCGCAGCGCGCGTCGCTCTACGCCGCACGGGAGAAGGCGAAGCAGCTGGGCGTCGACCCGCCGTGGGACTGCGAGCTGGCGAAGACGCCGGAGGGCTACTACCAGATCCGCGGCGGCATCCCCTATGCGATCGCCAAGTCGCTGGCCGCGGCGCCGTTCGCCGACGTGCTCTGGATGGAGACCAAGACGGCCGATCTCGCCGACGCCCGGCAGTTCGCCGAGGCGATCCACGCCGAGTTCCCCGAGCAGATGCTGGCCTACAACCTGTCCCCGTCGTTCAACTGGGACACCACCGGCATGACCGATGAGGAGATGAAGCGCTTCCCCGAGGAGCTCGGCAAGATGGGCTTCGTCTTCAACTTCATCACCTACGGCGGCCACCAGATCGACGGCGTCGCCGCCGAGGAGTTCGCGGCGTCCCTGAGGCAGGACGGCATGCTGGCGCTGGCTCGCCTGCAGCGCAAGATGCGCCTGGTGGAGTCGCCGTATCGCACGCCGCAGACGCTGGTCGGCGGGCCGCGCAGCGATGCGGCGCTGCAGGCGTCCTCGGGCCGGACCGCGACCACCAAGGCGATGGGCAAGGGTTCGACCCAGCACCAGCACCTCGTGCAGACGGAGGTGCCCAAGAAGCTGCTGGAGGAGTGGCTGGCGCTGTGGAGCGAGCACTACCAGCTCGGCGAGAAGCTGCGCGTGCAGCTGCGGCCGCGCCGGCCCGGCTCGGACGTATTGGTGCTGGGGATCCACGGAAACGGGGACGAGCAGCTGGCCAACGTCGTGTTCGACCCGATCAAGGATCGGCACGGCCGCAGCATCCTCACGGTGCGCGACCAGAACACGTTCGCCGAAAAGCTGCGCCAGAAGCGGTTGATGACGCTGATTCACCTATGGCTGGTGCACCGCTTCAAGGCCGACGCGGTGTATTACGTGACGCCGACCGAGGACAATCAGTATCAAACGTCGAAGATGAAGTCCCACGGCATCTTCACCGAGGTGAACCAGGAGGTCGGCGAGATCATCGTCGCCGAGGTGAACCGTCCGCGCATCGAGGAGTTGCTGAAGCCCGATCGCGTGGCGCTACGGAAGCTGATCACCAAGGAAGACTAAGGAGCGGCCCTCGAGCGAACCGCGGTTCGCTCGAGTTCTGCCTACGCCATCGCTCAGAGCGGGGCATTGGCGTCATGCCGCGAGCGGACTATCCAATTTACGAATAAGAAAGTTTCTTACCGGCGCATAACCAGAATCCCGCATAGCAACAGTTGTCCGCGGATACGATTTGACTCGCCGATGGTCCATTAGCCCGAGATGGGCCATCGGCTCCTAACGCGCCCCGGTTCCGCGCAAGCGTCTCGTCACGCCAAGTCCCGTTTCCTCAGCCCTTACCGCTAATGGCGGCCAACGGGGTGCACCGCGCATGGGTGACGGCAAAAACCTGTCTGGAGCAACAGTTGCACAGGTGTAGAATTTGGGAATGGATGCGCGCCACCCCCCGGACGCGCACAAAGGGAAGGGAGTGGCTGATGAAGGCGCAGATGAGGACGGCGGTTGCGGTGTTCGGCGGGATGGCCGCGGTGGCCCTGGCGGTCGGATTCGGCGGTTTCGGCGTCAGCCCGACCGCCGGCGCGGCGACGCACGCGACATCCGGGATCACGGCGGCACCGACGGTCGCGTCCGGTGCCCACCCGGCCACCCTGGCGGGCTGCGTGTCCGGTCTCGACTGCTAACCCGAACTCCTTTTCTCCGATGGCCCATCCCGGTGATGGGCCATCGGCGTCTCCGCGGGTTGGAGCCCCCGCGCCGCGACCCGTTTGCCCGGCCGTGTGCCGGGGTAAGGAGAAGTGGACCAGTTGCCGTGGTGCAAGTGGGGATTGGGGACTTTTAGATGAGATCTGCAGCCAGAAACTCGGTCGCGCTCTTCGGTGGCGCGGCCATGCTCGTGCTCGCGGTCGGATGCGGCGGCGGCAACAAGGGGACGAACAGCACCACGACCACGCCCACGACCACGCCGTCGTCCACCGTGGCCCCGTCCACCCCGGGAGGTGGCGGCGGCACCACGGGCGGCCCCACGGGCGGTGGGGGCCCCGGCGGCGGTGGCGGCGGCGTCCCCGGCGGTCCGACGGGTGGCGGCGGCCCGGGCGGCGGTGGCGGCGGCGTCCCCGGCGGTCCGACGGGTGGCGGCGGCCCCGGCGGCGGTGGCGGCAGCATCCCCGGTGTCGGGGGTGGCGGCGGCGGCCCGGGTGGCGGTGGCGGTTGCGTCGGGAACGTCTGCGGCGGCTACTGACACGTCGCTGAGCGCTGACCCCCCGACAACACGAACTTGCTCGCCTAGTCGGCGGGGCCGGGATCACCTGGCCCCGCCGGCTGAAAACCTCTCGCCCACCTGGCTTTCTGGCGTGACGGCCTAGGCGGGAGTCCGCATTCGAGTTATGGTTCTGGCCTACTCGGCTGCAAGGGGACTTCGATGGCGAAGCTCAGGTTTGGATACTTCATCGCGCCGTTCCATCGGGCGGGCACGAATCCGACGCTTGCGCTGCAGCGTGACCTCGCCTTCATCGAGCGCCTCGACGCCCTCGGCTTCGACGAAGTGTGGCTGGGTGAACACCATTCGGCGGGTAGCGAGATCATCAGCTCGCCAGAGGTTTTCATCGCCGCGGCGGCCGAGCGCGCCAAGCGGATTCGCTTTGGCACCGGCGTCATTTCCCTCTCGTACCACAACCCGCTCTGGGTCGCCGACCGGCTGATGCTGCTGGATCACCTCACCCACGGCCGGATCATCGGCGGCGTGGGGCCGGGCTCCCTGCCCAGCGACTCGTCGATGATCGGACTCACCCCGACCGACACGCGCGAGCTGCTCGAAACGAACCTCGACATCGTTGTCCGCCTGCTCGCGGGCGAAACCGTGAGCGCCAAGACGGCCACGCACCAACTGTTCGACGCCAAGTTGCAGCTCGCCCCGTATTCCGACGGCGGGATCCCGCTGTCGGTGGCCGCGGTCGCGTCACCGACGGGCGCGCGGCTGGCCGGCAAGCACGGCATCGGGTTGCTGTCCATCGGCGCGACGCTGACCGTCGAGGGTTTCAACGCGCTGTCCTATCACTGGGGCATCGTCGAGGAGCGCGCGGCGGTATTCGGGACGCAGGTCGACCGCAAGAACTGGAGCCTGGTCGGCCTGTTCCACCTCGCCGAAACGGAGAAGCAGGCGCGCGAAGAGGTCAAGTTCGGCATCGAGCCGTGGTTCCGCTACTTCCAGAAGGTGGCCGCCTTCCCGCAAATGACGATGCCCGGTGAGCAGCTCGACGAGATGATCGACGTCATCAACGACAACGGGGCGGGCGTGATCGGCACGCCGGAGCGGGCACGGGAACAGGTCCAGCGGCTGTGGGATCAATCCGGCGGATTCGGCTGCATGCTGCAGATGGGCCACGAGTGGGCCAACCCCGCCGCCACCAGACGGTCCGCCGAATTGTTCGCCGCCGAAGTGATGCCGCATTTCCAGGGCCAGGCGCAGCCGACCCTGGACGCCGCCGCGCGCGCCGGACAGGCCCGGGACAGCCTCGCGCAATCTCAGTTGGATGCGGTCGCGCACATGACGAAGAAGTACCAGGACGAGGTCGACTCGAAGTAGCGATCCGGAGGCTTCATACTCCGGCGACAGCCCCTTCCCAGGTGGCAGCTAGGGTTTCGGCGCACAACTGAGGGATGACCACCGGAACCCCTCACCACCCCCGGCGACACATCGCGCAGCTCGTCTTCGCGGCGGCCGCGGCCGTCGCTCTGTTCACCACGTTCGACGCGGCGCAGGCATCGGCGCGCCCGACGGACGTGGCGGCATTCCCACAGGCACCGCCCGACCTTTCCGGCGGGAACGGTTTCGCCGCCGATGACGACGACGACGAAGCCCAGCTGCAGCAGCAGCTCGCTCAGCAGCAGCTGCAGCAGTCCATGCAGCAGGCCGAACAGCAAAACGAACAGGCGCAGCAGCAGTTCGAACAGAGCATGCAGCAGGCGCAGCTCGATGAGCAGCAGGCCAACAACCCGTAGCGCCTGCCGTGGACGCAGGCGCGGCTAGCGCTGGCCGGTCGACTCGCGCTCGGCCGTCTCCACCAGCCGACGCGCGAAATACCGGACCGCGCCGCCCATGGCGGCCCGCATCGCCGGACCCGTGCCACGGACTCCCTCGACGAACGAGCCGGTCCAGCGGATGTCGGTGCCGCCGGCCGGGTTCGGCGTGAGGACCACCTCGCTGACGTAATCCTTGATCGGGTTGGACGGCGCGATCAGCTTGTAGACATGCCGCCGGTCCTGCTCGTATTCGACGGTTTCCTCCTGCACGAGCACCGGCCACATCCCGAGCTTGCGGACCGCCCCGATCCCGCCCGGCGCGGGATCACCCTGCCGCGCCCAACTCGAATGGACGACGATGGGCTTGGCCCATTTCGACCAGTTCGCGCCGTCGGTCACGAGGCGGAACAGCGTCGCCGCGGGCGCGGTGCTGGTACGGGTGACCTCGAACGAATACGTCCTGCCTGACATGACCCACTCCCCGGGAGATCCAACGCCGACCCTGGCGGCCGTTCGCGCGTAGGCTACCGCCCGCGCAGCGCCCCCGCCGGACGGGGTTCGCCGGCCCCTCCGCCGGCGGCGCGGCGAAAGCACCCGGCCGTCGATCGGGTGGTGCCTACAATCGGCGAATGCGGCAGGCGTTGTTGATGTTTGCCGTCACGTTGTTGCTCGGCGCCTGCGGCGGCGGCCACGACGGCGTCCGCGCCACCTCCACCACCGGCGGCGCCGACGCCCACGTCCGCAGTCAACGGGTGCTCGACGACGCAATCGGCGCACGCGATCCGGGGTGCTCGGCCGCCGCGGGCGTCGAGGGCAAAGTCGTCTGGACCGGGGTGCGCGGCCTGGCGGACGTCTCGACGCACGAGGCCATCACACCCGACACGGTGTTCGACATCGCGTCGGTGTCCAAGCAATTCACCGCCGGAGCGGTGCTGCTGCTGGTCGCCGCCGGTCAGCTGACGCTGGGCGACCCCGTTTCCCGGCACGCGCCCGAGCTGCCAGCGTGGGCGAACACCGTCACCCTCGAGCAGCTGATGCACCAGACGAGCGGAATTCCCGACTACGTCGGCTTGCTCGAGGCGCAGGGCACCCAGGTCGGCGACCGGACGACCGAGGATCAGGCCCTGCGGGCGCTGGCGGGCGTCGACCAGCTCGAGTTCCCGCCCGGTTCGCGATTCGAATACTCCAACTCCAATTACCTGTTGCTCGGCGAGATCGTGCACCGTGCTTCGGGCGAACCGTTGGCGGAATTCCTCTCCGGCCACATCTTTCGCCCCCTCGGGCTGAACATGGTCGTCGATCCCACCGGGCCGATTCCCGGGAAGGCTGTCGGCTACGACAAGGAGGGCAACGCGGTCGCGTCCGGCTGGGGGCAGGTCGGTGACGGCGGCATTCAGACCACACCCAGCGAACTGGTCCGCTGGGCGGACAACTACCGCACCGGCCGCGTGGGCGGTCCCGCGCTCCTCCGTGCCCAACTGGCCGGAGCCGTGCCCACCGAACCGGGCGGCGGGGACCGCTACGGTGCCGGGATCTACCTGCTGGCCAACGGCGCACTCGATCACGATGGTTCGTGGGGCGGATTCGTCACGGCTTTCCGGGTCAGCAAGGACCGGGCGACGTCGGTGGCCATCACCTGCAACACCGACAAGCAGGATCCGGAGGCCCTCGCCGAGGCGCTGGCGAAGCTCTGGATGTAGCTGACGGATTCGATTCGCAGACAAGACCCTTCGCGCGCCGCCGTACCGATCGTCACGGTCGCGGCACGACGGGTTGCCGCGCCGCCTTGCCTACAGTGGGGTCCATGGAGTTCGGTTCCGGGCAGCACGCCCCAAGTGTCCCCGGCATGCTCAAGATCGAGGACTGCCTGGATGCCGAGGGCAACATCATGCCCCCGGCGGACGTCACGCTCATCTCCCTCATCGACCGCAACATCGCCAACGTCGGTGACGCGGTGGCATACCGCTTCCTGGACTACAACCGCTCCGCCGACGGCGTGGCCGAAGAGGTGACGTGGAACCAGTTCGGCGTGCGGCTGGAAGCGATCGGCGCGCGGGTCCAGCAAGCCGCCGGCCCTGGCGAACGGGTCGCCGTCCTGGCGCCGCAGAGCCTGGACTACGTGACGGGCTTCTACGCGGCGATCAAGGCCGGCACTATCGCGGTGCCACTGTTCGCGCCCGAGTTGCCCGGCCACGCCGAACGTCTGGACACGGCCCTGCGCGATTCGCGGCCGACCGCCGTGCTGACGACGGCGGCGGCCAGGGGAGCGGTCGAGGAATTTCTGGGCACGCTCCCGCAGCTGCAGCGGCCGCGGGTCATCGTCATCGACGAAATACCCGACTCGGCGCGGGACTCGTTCACCCCCACCGAGCTGCGCCACGACGACGTCTCGCATCTGCAATACACGTCGGGCTCGACGCGGCCCCCGGTCGGCGTCGAGATCACGCACCGGGCGGTGGGCACCAACCTCGTGCAGATGATCCTTTCGATCGACCTGTTGGACCGCAACACCCACGGTGTCAGCTGGCTGCCGCTGTACCACGACATGGGACTGTCGATGATCGGCTTCCCCGCGGTGTACGGGGGGCACTCCACGCTGATGTCGCCCGCGGCGTTCGTGCGCAGGCCGCAGCGCTGGATCAAAGCCCTGTCGGCCGAGGCGGGCCGGGCCGTCACCGCGGCGCCGAACTTCGCCTACGAATGGACGGCCCAGCGGGGGCTGCCCGCGCCGGGTGACGCCGTCGACCTGAGCAACGTGGTGCTGATCATCGGATCCGAACCGGTCAGCATCGATGCGATCAACGCCTTCAACAAGACGTTCGCCCCATACGGCCTGCCGCCGACGGCGTTCAAGCCTTCCTACGGCATCGCGGAGGCCACGCTGTTCGTCGCGACCATCGCGCCCGAAGCGGAGGCGACGGCCGCGTATTTCGACCGCGCGGAGCTGGGCGCCGGCCGCGCGGTACGGGTGCCGGCCGACGCCCCGGAGGCCGTCGCGCAGGTGTCCTGCGGCCAGGTGGGCCGCAGCGAGTGGGCCGTCATCGTCGACCCGGACGGCGGGACCGAACTGCCCGACGGTCACGTCGGCGAAATCTGGGTGCAGGGCAACAACGTCGGTCGCGGCTACTGGGGGCTGCCCGAGGACACCCGGCGAGCGTTCGGCGGTCGGCTGCACTGCCGGTTGGCCGAGGGCAGTCACGCGGCGGGATCCGCCGTCGACGGCGCGTGGCTGCGGACCGGGGACCTGGGCACCTATCTCGACGGCGAGCTGTACGTCACCGGCCGAATCGCCGACACGATCACCGTCGCCGGCCGCAACCACTACCCGCAGCACATCGAGGCGACCGTCGCCGAAGCTTCCCCGATCGTCCGGCGCGGATACGTGACGGCTTTCGCCGTCCCGGCCGGAGACTCCGATCAACAGCTGGTGGTCATCGCCGAGCGGGCGACGGGCACCAGCAGGGCCGATCCGCAGCCGGCCATCGAGGCGATCCGGGCCGCCGTTTCGCGCCGCCACGGGCTGCCGGTCGCCGACGTGTGTTTCCTGCCCGCCGGCGCCATCCCGCGCACCACCAGCGGCAAGCTGGCGCGCCGGGCCTGCCGCGCCCAATACCTGAGCGGCGGCCTGGGCGCACACTGACCCGGGCGGACGGCCCGAAAAACGGCCCCGGCCGCCGCGGCTGACTTAGTCTCCCTTTCGGAGGCAGGACAATGGTTCTCAAGGTTGCGGTGCCCGCTGACCTGATCGGCGGCGACGTGGAGGCCGGCTACGGAAAGGTGGCCGACGCCTTTCGCGCGAGTTTCCGCGACGGCGCGGAGGTGGGCGCGGCCGTCGCCGTCTACCGCGACGGGGTCAAGGTCGTCGACCTGTGGGGCGGCTACCGCAACGGGTTGGCGAAACAGCCGTGGCAGCCCGACACCATGGTCAACATGTTCTCCACGACCAAAGGTGTTGCCGCCCTGGTCGTGGCCGTCGCGGTTTCCCGCGGGCTCATCTCCTACGACGCCAAGGTCGCCGACTACTGGCCGGAGTTCGCGCAGGCGGGCAAGGGCGATGTGACCGTCCGCCAGCTCCTGGGGCACCAGGCCGGGGTCTGCGCGCTCAAGCCGAAGCCGACGCTGGCCGACGTAGCCGATCCGGCCAGGCTCTCGCCCATGCTGGCGGCCCAGGCACCGGCGTGGCGACCTGGTTCGCGGCACGGCTACCACGGGATCACGCTGGGCTGGTACGAATCCGAGCTGATCCGACGGACGGACCCGGCCGGCCGCACGCTGGGCCGTTTCATGGCCGACGAGATCGTCCGGCCGCTCGGGCTCGACCTCCACATCGGCCTGCCGGATTCGGTCGACCGCGAGCGGGTCGCGCACGTCCACCACTGGGTGCGCGCCGAATCGCTGCTGCACCTGAACGTGATGCCGCCCGGGTTCGTGGGCGCCTCGCTGAACCCCGTCGGACTGACGGCCCGCATGATCGCGGTGCCTCGCGGCGTCAACCCGTTCAACGGCGACTACAACCGCGAGGACGTTCGGGCGGTCGAGATCCCCTCCGCCAACGGCATCGGCACCGCCCGGGCGGTTGCGCGCATGTACGGCAGCGCGGCCACCGGGGGCGCCGAACTCGGCTTGGGCGGGGATACCGTCGAGGCGCTCGCGGCGCCGGCGCTCCCGCCCAGCCGGGGCATTCGCGACAAGGTGATGAACGTCGACGTGGCGTATTCCCTCGGTTTCTGTAAACCCGTGCCCCACTTCGAATTCGGATCGTCGGGCAGGGCTTTCGGAACTCCGGGCTTCGGTGGGTCATTCGGCTGCGCCGACCCGGACACCGGCGTCGGGTTCGCCTACGTGATGAACCGGCTGGGGTTTCACCTCTGGAGCGACCCGCGCGAACTCGCGTTGCGCCAGGCGCTGTTTCGCGACGTCCTCGGCGTGCGACCGCAGACGTGACGACGACAGTGATGGCATCCTGGCCGTGTGGGTTTGCTCATCCGGCTGGCGGAGCTGTTGATCGTGGTGCTGCCCCTGGTGGGTGCCGCCGTCGCCGTGGCCCGCTCGTTCGGCGCCAACCGGCGCCGGGCCGAGCCACCGCCGGTCGCCGAGCGGCCGGAGACGCCACCGGACACCGGCGACAACCACGTCGCCCAGTGGCGGTCGCTGCGCCGCGTCCTCGAAGAGCACAGCCGCACCGACACGCGATGGCTCGACTATGAACTCGACGTCGCCAAGCTCCTGGATTTCCCGCTCATGACCGACATGCGCGATCCGTTGACGGTCGCGTTCCACAAAGCCAAGCTGCGGGCCGATTTCCTGCGCCCCGGCAAAGCCGAAGATCTCCTCGACGACCGGGAGGCCGCCGCGCAATACCGGACCGCCGTCGAGGATTACGTGACCGCCTTCAACACCGCGGAGACGGAAGCGATGCGCAGGCGGCGCAGCGACTTCTCCCGCGCCGACCAGCAGCGAATTGCGCGCGCGCAGAACCTGCTGCGGGTCGCGTCGGACTCCGCCGCGGCACCGCAGGAACGCCGGCGCGCCTACGAGTTGGCGCGTCAGGAACTCGAAGGACTCGTCGTGTTGCCGGCCACCACCCAAGCCGGCATCGAACGCAGGGTCTTCGGGGAGCTGGAGGGATGACCACGGTGCCCGGCCCGCCGGTCGCCGAGCCCGGCGGCAGCCAACCCGTCGCGGGATTCGCGGTCACACCACCGCCGCTTCGCGGCCCCGTCACGTTCGACCAGCGGTGGCGGGACCTGACGTTCATCCACTGGCCGGTCCGGCCCGCCACCGTCGAAACGATGTATCCGCCCGGCACCCGCCCCGACGTCTTCGCCGACGGGATGACCTACGTCGGGCTGGTTCCGTTCGTCATGGACAGCACCAAAGTCGGCTCCTCCCTTCCGCTTCCGTACTTCGGCCGCTTCCCGGAGACCAACGTACGGCTCTATTCCGTCGACGACTCCGGCCGGCACGGGGTGCTGTTCCGGTCGCTGGAAACGACGCGGCTGGCGGTCGTCCCGGTCGTCCGGGCCGGCCTCGGCGTGCCCTACACCTGGGCGAGGATGCGGACAAGCCGGCGCGGCGACCGCGTCACGTACCACAGCGTGCGCCGATGGCCGCGGCGCGGACTGCGCAGCCGCGTCGAGGTCACCGTCGGCGCCCCGGTGGACCCGACGCCGCTCGAGGTCTGGCTCACCGCCCGGTGGGGCGCACACACCCGCTGGGCCGGGCGAACCTGGTGGGTACCTAACGAGCACGAACCCTGGCCGTTGTGCGCCGCCGAGGTCGTCGAGCTGGACGACGAGCTGGTGGCGGCCAGCATGGTGCGGCCCGCCGGCGAGCGCTTGCGCGCGCTGTTCTCGCCGGGTGTGCGAACCCGTTTCGGCCGCCGCGTCGTCGTCGCGTGACCTACGGGCAGGTGTACCCGCCGTCGATCACGAGGTCGGATCCGGTCATGTAGCTGGAGGCCTCGCCGGCCAGGTAAACGTCGAGGCCGGTGAGTTCCTCGGGGCGGCCGATCCGCCCGAGCGGAATCTTCGGCTCCCACAGCCGGTGATATTCCGTCATCGGCTCCACGAGCTCGGTGAGGATGTAGCCCGGGCTGACGCTGTTGACCCGGATGTTGTGCGGCGCCAACTCCACAGCCATCGCCTTGGTCAGGTGAATCACCGCCGCCTTCGACGTGCAGTAGTGGCCGACCTGCTGCGGGATGTTGATGATGTGGCCCGACATCGAGGCCGTGGTGATGATGCTGCCGCCCCGACCCTGTCGGACCATCGCCCTGGCGGCCGCCTGGGCAGTGAGGAAAACGCCTGTGACATTGGTGCTTTGGATGCGTTCGAACTCTTCCGGGGACATCTCCAGCACCGGTGTCACGGTGATGATGCCGGCGTTGCAGACGGCGACGTCGATCCCGCCCAGCTCCGCGGTCACCCGGTCCAGCAGCGCGGTCACCTGGTCTGGCCGGGTCACGTCGCAGGGGATGGGCACCACCCTGCCCTCGCCGTCCGCGGCGATCTCGCGGGCGACCTGTTCCAGAGCGTCGGCACGCCGCGCGGCGATGGCCACGTCGGCGCCGGCCTGCAGATAGGCCTGCGCCACTTTCTTGCCGATGCCGCTGGACGCCCCCGTCACCAACGCCCGTTTGCCGCGGAGATCAAACAACTTCAAGACGTTCATGCGAGATCCCTATCCAGACGAGCGACCTATAACCGAAACAAGTTCTAGTGTGTCCGCCATGGGCAAATTCACCAGGGCAGAAATCGAGCAAGCGGTCGAGAACTACACGCGGGTGGTGGAGGGGTGCAGCGCCTCGGGCGACTGGCGACCCTTCGCCGATCTCTTCACCGAGGATGTCGTCTACACCGAACATCACTACGGAGTGTTTCACGGCCGCGAGGCGGTGCGGGACTGGATCGTGGCCGTCATGGCGCCGTTCCCGCACATGCGATTTCCGTCCGACTGGACTGCCTACGACGAGGAGAACGACGCCGTCGTGGTGATGATCAAGAACCTGCTCGACCACCCGACGGATCCGAATGGTGAGCCGTTCTGGTTCCCGAACTGGACGCGGCTGGTCTACGCCGGAAACGGCCTGTTCTCCAGCGAGGAGGACATCTACAACCCGAACCGGGACGCGCCCGGCGTGGTGACGGCTTGGCTGCAGGCCGGGGGACAGCTCGCGTCAGACGAGATCCTCCAGCCAGGCTAGTGGCGGCCCGCCCCCCGCGAAGCCGGGGGACGTGTCGCCACCATCGGACTAACTCGTCACCGGCTGTCGCACCCGCCGCCGCGACCGGATGGCCGCCAGTGCCTGCTCCCACGCCAGCATCGTGGCGGCCTTCATGTTGGCCGGCTTCACACTCTCCCGGGACAGCAGCGCGGTGGCCGCCGCCTTGGTGGTCGCCGACGCCTTCGACAGATGGCCGGAGTCGAACGGCGGCTGCGGGTCGTATTCGATCGCCAGCTGGATCGCCTTGGCGCGGCCCTCGCCGCCGATCTCGGCGGCGAGCCACAGCGCCAGGTCGAGTCCCGCCGACACTCCCGCACACGTGACGACGTTGCCCTGGTGCACGATCCGTTCGTCGCCCACTGGCACCGCACCGAACGCCTTCAACGCCGGGACGGTCAGCCAGTGCGACGTCGCGCGGCGGCCCTCGAGGAGGCCGGCGGCCGCCAGGATGACCGACCCCGAGCACACCGACGTCATCCACGCAGCGCTTCGGTGCGCCCTGCGCAGCCAGTCCAGCAACGCCTCATCGCGCGCATGCACCGGTGTCGACGGACCACCCGGCACGAGAACCACGTCGGGCGAAGGGGTTTCGGCCAGGGAGTGGGTGGCTCCGATGACCAGCACACCGGAGTCGGCGGTGATCGGCCCCGCCTCGTGCCAGACGAACCGCACTTCGGCGTCCGGCAGGTTGCGCAGCACCTCGTACGGGCCGATCATGTCGAGCGCGGTGAAGCCCGGATAGGTCACGATCGCGATTTGGGTCATGGGTGTCATCCTTTCCTTTCAGGCGAAGGCCTTGCGGTATTGGTCCGGCGGAATGCCGACCCGGCGAAGGAAGTTGCGCCGCATGGTTTCCGCGGTGCCGAACCCGCAGCGGGTGGCGATGGCGACGACGGTGTCGTCGGTCTCCTCCAACTGCCGGCGCGCGGCTTCGGTGCGAATCCGCTCGACGTACTGGCCGGGCGCCTCGCCGACCTCGGCGGTGAACACGCGGGTGAAGTGCCGGGGGCTCATCGCCGCGCGACGGGCCAGCTCGTCGATGCTGTGCTCGCCGCCAGGCTCGGCCTCGATGGCCTCCTGCACGGTGCGGATCGAATTGCGTTTGGCCCGCGGCATCCATACCGGCGCCGCGAACTGCGTCTGCCCGCCGGGACGGCGCAGATACAGCACCAGCCAGCGCGCGACGGTCTGCGCGACCTCGGTGCCATGGTCGTCCTCTACCAGCGAGAGCGCCAGGTCGATGCCCGCGGTGACACCCGCTGCGGTCCACACGGTTTCCGAGCTGCGGACGAAGATCGGATCGGCGTCCACGTCGATCGCGGGGAACTCGCGGGCCAGCCGACCGGCGAAGGCCCAGTGCGTGGTCACCCGCTGCCCGTCCAGAAGCCCGGCCTCGGCCGCCAGGAACGCGCCCGTGCAGACCGTGACCACGCGGCGGGCGGTCGCGGCGACGGCTTTGATCCAGCCGATCAGCTCGGCGTCCGACCGCGCGGCGTCGACACCGCCGCCGCCGGGCAGCACCACCGTGTCGACGGGTTCGCCCGGGTCCGGCAGCGGCGCCGCGACGAAGGCCAGTCCCGTCGGGGTGGTGACGGCCTGACCGTCGATGGAGGCCAGTGCGACCTCGTACCCGCCCCCGGTGAGCAGCGACGCGCCGGTGAAGACCTCGTGCGGTCCCACCACGTCGAGCGCCTGTACGCCGGGAAAACCGGCGATGACCACCTTGCGAGTCATGCATCTAAGTGTTCGGCACACCCCGGGATGTCGTCTACGCCGCGCACCCCACCAATTAGGACACGGGACCTGACCCGTCGGGTCCGCGGCGGGCTTGGCAGACTGTGCGACATGGCACAGATAACGTTGCGTGGAAACCCGATCAACACCGTCGGCGAGCTGCCTACCGTCGGATCCCCGGCGCCGGCCTTCAGCCTGACGGGCGGCGACCTGGCGGAGGTCAGTAGCGACCAGCTCGGCGGTAAGGCCTTGGTGCTCAACATCTTCCCGTCTGTGGACACCCCGGTCTGCGCGACTAGCGTCCGGACCTTCAACGAGCGCGCGGCCGCCAGCGGCGCCACGGTGGTGTGTGTGTCCAAAGACCTGCCGTTCGCGTTCGCCCGGTTCTGTGGGGCGGAGGGCATCGACAACGTGAAGACGGGTTCGGCGTTCCGCAGCAGCTTCGGTGAGGACTACGGCGTCACCATCAACGACGGCCCGATGGCCGGCCTGCTGGCGCGGGCCATCGTGGTGGTCGGCCCCGACGGCAAGGTCACCTACACCGAGTTGGTCCCGGAGATCGCCCAGGAGCCGGACTACGACGCGGCGCTGGCCGCGGCGGGCTGACCCAGCTAAGCCGTTCAGCGGCGGCCGTCCGCACCACTCGCCTGTTTGCGACGTGCTGACGTTCGCCGCGTTGAGCTGTACCATCGTGCGGCTTCCGTGTTAGCCTAGCCGTTCCGCCGGACGGGCGGTGGAACGCTCGGCGGCAAAGGAGTACCGGCGGTGAATGGCGGCAAGTTCGGTGTTATAGCTGGGGTGCTGGTGGGCGTGGTGAGCCTGCAGCTCACCGGGTGCGGCACGAAAACGACGGTCAAACCCGACGGCGCGGCAAAATCCGTCGTCGACGTCGTCTCGAGCCAAACCGGATTCCACCCGGCCGACGTGAACTGTCCGTCGGGCGTCGAAGCCAAGGTCGGCCAGGAGTTCGACTGCCACTTCACCGGCCCGGAGGGCAAGCCCTACACCGCGCACATGCGCATCACCAAAGTCGAGGGCGAACAAGTCGTCTTCGACGTCAGGAGCCGCCCGAGCTAGGCCCCGGCTGCCCCAGCCGGCCCGCGGTGTCCGCGAGCACTTCGCGACACCCCACCCACATCCGCTCGATGATGTCGGCGGCCGGGGGGAGGTCCGAAATCCGTCCGGCGACCTGACCGGTGTTGGCGACACTGGCGTCCATGTCGCCGTCGAAGTAGAGCCGCTGCACCCGCTGCAGCGCCGCGGCGCCCTCGCCGGAAGACGTTGCGGCGTCGAGCCTCTCGGCGGCCGCCGTCCGGATGACGCGCATCATGCGTTTGCCGTCGAGGGGTAGTAGCACGGTGGCCGTCTCGTCGGCCGCGACGACCGCCCGCTTGAGGTTGGTGTGCACCGGGGAATCCGCCGAGGCGAGCAGCCGGGTGCCCATCTGCACGCCTTCGGCGCCCAGAACGAACGCGGCGGCCATCGAACGTGCGTCGCAGATCCCGCCCGCGGCCACGATCGGCACGTCGACGTGCGCCGCAACCAAGGGCAGCAGCACCATCGTCGACGCGCCGAATCGGTTCTTGAACCCGCCGCCCTCGACACCCTCGACCACCAGCCCGTCCACTCCGGCGTCGACGGCCTTGCGCGCTGCCGCGAGGGTGCCCACCACATGGAAGACGGTGATGCCGGCTTCGTGGAGCCGGCCGGTGAACAGTCGCGGATCGCCCGCGGACGTGGTGACGAAGCGAATGTCGTTGTCCACCAGCAGATCCACGGTGGTCGGGTCGCGGTTCATGATCAGCGCGATGTTCGCGCCCACCGGCCGGTCGGTGAGGTCGCGCACGCGCCGCAGATCGGCTCGGCCCTGCTCGGAGGTGGTCTCGATGATGCCCAGCGCCCCGGCGTTGGACACCGCCGCGGCCAGCCGGGCGCCCGCGATGTACGTCATCGGCGCCTGGATGATCGGGATGTCGATCCGCGCCAACCCGCAGACCCGATTGGTCGTCGTGTTCATGTTCCCCTCGGATCGATGAGGTCACGGAAGCCGGCGGCGGGGTGCACGGACGCACCCAGGCTCAGCACGCGTTCGCTCAGCCCCTTGTCCGACGTCACCACGCGTACGTCGCGCGGACGGGGGTCGGCGCGGAGGCGACGGACGATTTCGTCGTCGGCCGAGTTGGCGGCCGCCCTGGGCGCGTAGGCGATCTCGACCACGGACGCGGGGATGGCCGTCGAGGGCGGCCGCTCGAACACGACCGTCACGTCGTCCCCCTGGGCGGCGGCCCAGCGGTCGAGGCTGTCGACCAACGCGGCCATGGCGCGGGCGCGGTCCTTCCACCAACCGTCCGGGCGGCTCCCGATCACGTTCATCCCGTCCACGATCCACCGCACGCTCCCTACGCTAGGGCGACCGATCGCGCGCGCTCGCGCTCACCCGCGAATTTCATTCTTTTCGACTCTGAGCGGTTGGTACGGTCACCAGGTGATGCCGTCGCGACGATGGGACAGGTGAATGACCTCGATAGCCGACACCGATGACCGGGTCGTCTCACTGGCCCGCGGCATGCGCGAGCTGGTGCTCGCCGAGGCCGCCGAATCCGAACGGGCGCGCACGCTGACCCCGGCGATCGTCGACGAGATGTGGGCGACCGGGCTGATGTCCGCGTTCAACCCGGCCGAGGCCGGCGGGGTCGAGCCCTCGTTCACCGAAATGATCGAGACGTGGATCGAAATGGCTTGGCAGGATGGCTCTTTCGGTTGGGTGGGCATCGCCAACCTGCCATCCTCGTTCGCCGCGGCGGCATACCTGCCCGACGAGGGCTTCGCCGAGGTGTTCACCGCACACGACAACCGTGTCACGATGGGCGGCCAGTTCTTTCCCAACGGGCAAGGGGCCGCCGTCGACGGCGGCTACCTGGTGAGCGGGTCGTGGAATTTCGGCTCGGGCATCGGGCACTCCCAGTACGTCGCCGCCGGGTTCCTCCCGATGGACGACGGCGAAATGCGCTGGATCAGTGAGGGCTTCCCCGAGATGCGGGTCGCGGTGATTCCCCGGGATCAGATCAGCTTCAACGACGGCTGGTTCGTGCAGGGACTCAAGGGGACTGGCTCATACGACTACAGCGCCCAAGAGGTGTTCGTCCCGGCGAGCCGCACCTTCGAGCTCTTCGTGCGTCAGCCGCACCGGGGGGCTTCGCCGGCCACCCGGATGGGGCTGATGCCGGTCACCGCAGCCGGTCACGCGTCCTGGGCGCTCGGCGTCGCCAAGAGCATGCTGGACGACGTTCAGGAACTGGCGGCGACGAAGTTCCGGATGAGCGACATGGCGTCGTTGGCCAGCCGCCCGACCTTCCAGAAAGGGCTGGCGCACCATCGCGCGGCCTGGCGCGCCGCGCGTCTGCTGGTGCTCGACGCGTTCACCACCGCCGAGGCCGCGGTCGCGGCGGGGGAGGACCTGACGCCCACCCTGCGCGCGGATATGCGGGTGGCGGCGGTCTTCGCGACCGACACGGCCCGCGGCTGCGCCGAGTGGGCGCACCTGGTCGCGGGCACCAGTTCGATCCGGGAGGGCAGCCGGCTCGAGCGGGCCTTCCGCGACATCTACACCGGCACGCAGCACGCCTTCATCAGCGAGAAGGTCGCCATCGACGTCGCGCAGATCTGGCTCGGCATCATCGAGGACCAGCCGGGGTTGTGACCCGCTGACGGTCCCGCCTACACCAGGCGTTCGCCCGGCTCGTCGCGCCGGCCGTCGTCCTCGGCGCCGGTCTGCGACGAGGCCAGACCCGGTCCGGCGGTGCTACCGGCCGACGCGCCCTGAGCCACCGAGCCGAGCGAACTCAGCGGGGCCGCGCCCGCGCCCAGCAAAGTCGACGCGGCGTTGGTCGCGCCGGGCATCGCCGCCACTGGGCTCGGCGTCACCGGCGGGGTGGTCGGCACCGTCGGTGACGGGTTGGCAACCGGCACTCCGGCGACCGGGCTGGCCAGCGGCGGCGTGCGGGGGACCGGGCCGCCGGCGACCGGCGCCTCTGCGCCCAGCAGTCCGCCGCCGGTCGGGCCGACGAAGGTCTGGCCGGCGATGCGGGCTCCGCTGACGTCCAACGCACCGGCCGCCTCGACGTCGACCTGGGTGTACATCCGGGCGATGTCGGTCAGGGCCACACCGGTGCGGGCGACCTCCTCCTGAGCCGCGGTGTTCAACGTCAGCATCGCGGCGCCCTCCGCGGCGAACGCCGCGGCCGCCAGCGCCGAAACCTCGTCGGCCCCGGCGGGGACCAGCGCGGTCACCGGTGCCGACGCCGTCGCGCCGGAAGTCAAACCGCGGGTGGCGATGTCGACGACGTGCAACCCGATGGCACCGGCGGCCGGGTCATGGGACATCGATTCCATGTGCGTACTGCTCCTGTGCGGGCGTTCAGCGCCGGTACGTCAAAGGACCAGCTGAGCCGGGCGATGCAACAAGTCTAAGGGCGCCGGCGGGGTGCTGCCCACACTTTTCATCGGCCCGGCGATGGCCCCCATCCCGATGAACCCTGAAAGCCCGGGCGTTGTCGCAACGTCGCCTACTATCAGCGCATGCGCGGTTCGAAGATCCTGATCACCGGCCCGACCGGACAAATCGCAACCCCCATTGCGCGGGCGCTGGCGGTCGACAACGAGGTGTGGGGCATCGCCCGCTTCACCGACCCGGCCGCACGCGAAGGCCTGGAGAAAGCGGGCGTTCACTGCCAGACGGTCAACTTGGCCGCCGGCGACTTCACAGCTCTGCCAAGCGATTTCGAGTACGTCCTGAACCTCGCGGTGGCCAAGAGCGGGAACTGGGACAAGGATCTCGCGGCCAACGCGGAATCGGTCGGGCTGCTGATGGCGCACTGCCGCGGCGCGAAGGCCTTCCTGCACTGTTCCTCCGCCGCCGTCTACGACCCGCCGGACGAACTTCCCCGAAGCGAAAGCTCCGCCCTGGGCGACAACCACAAGTGCCTGTTTCCCACCTATTCCATCTCCAAGATCGCCGGGGAGGTCGTCGCCCGGTCTACGGCGCGGGTTCTTGGGTTGCCCACCACCATCGCCCGGCTCAACGTTCCCTATGGCGACAACGGCGGGTGGCCGTTCTACCACATGGAGATGATGCTGGCGGGCATCCCGATCCCGGTCCCCCCTGGTGAATCGGCGCAGTACAACCCTATTCACGAGGACGACATCATCGCGACCATCCCGAAGTTGCTCGAGGTGGCGTCGGTCCCGGCCACGACGGTCAACTGGTGTGGCGACCAGACGGTCAGCATTCAACAGTGGTGTGGCCACCTGGGCTCACTGGTCGGCAAGGAGCCGGTATTCGAGGTGAGCGCGCAGGCGCTGCGCGGCAATCCCACCACCAGTGACCGGATGCACGAACTCATCGGGGGCACGACGGTCGACTGGCGGGACGGGCTGCGCCGCATGGCCGCCAAGTTCCATCCGGAGTTGGTCGGCGCTTAGGGGCGGACAGGTGCGCCCAGGATCCGACCACGCGCGGCTGCGGACGCTCGCGCTGCTCAGGCGCGTCCGTGACCGGATCGACAGGGAGTACGCGCGCCCGCTCGACGTGGAGGCGCTCGCCCGCGAGGTGCACATGTCCGCCGGCCACCTGAGCCGCGAATTCCGCCGGGCTTACGGCGAGTCGCCGTACTCCTATCTGATGACCCGTCGCATCGAGCGCGCGATGGCGCTACTGCGCCGCGGCGACCTGAGCGTCACCGACGTGTGCTTCGCCGTCGGTTGCTCCTCGCTCGGCACCTTCAGCACGCGCTTCACCGAATTGGTCGGCGTGCCGCCGAGCACCTACCGGCGCCGGGCGGTGGACGCGCTGGCCGGAATGCCGCCGTGCGTGGCCAGACAGGTGACCAGACCGGTCAGGAATCGAGAAGCACCGGTCACTGGGCCGCACCTAGCCTGACCCCATGGACATCACGATTCACTCAAGCTTCCTGCCGCACGACGACCCGGAATCCTCGCTCGCGTTCTATCGCGACACGCTCGGCTTCGAGGTCCGCCTCGACGTCGGCAAGGGCAAGATGCGCTGGATCACCGTGGGCCCCCCGAACCAGCCCGACACTTCGATCGTCCTGAACCCACCGGCCGCCAACCCGGGCATCACCGAAGACGAACGGCGCACGATCGCCGAGATGATGGCCAAGGGCAGCTACGCCACGTTGCTGTTGGCCACCAATGACCTCGACCGCACCTTCGAACGGTTGCAGGCCGACGACGTCGACATCGTCCAGGAGCCGACAGACCAACCGTACGGACTCCGTGACTGCGCGGTGCGCGACCCCGCCGGCAACTTGATCCGTATCCAACAACTGCGCTAGCCGTCGGATACCGACTTCGCCTCGACGCGGGAAAGCCCCGAACCGCATCAGGATTCGGGGCTTTCCTCAGCTCACGGCCGCGGTCATGATCCCTTGGAGTAGCGGGTCAGGAACCCGAAGGCCGCCACCGCCGAGACCGTGCCGATCACGCCCCACAGCACCAGTTGGAAGACCATCGACCCGAAGAGCCAGCCGAACGTCATCCCGATGTAGAGGGCCCAGATGAGCCGGTACGCGCTCCATAGCGCGACCGCGCCGGCGCTGAGTCCGATGTAGAGGCTGCGCTGCCGGTCGACCCGATTGATCTGGTCTTCGATGCTGGCCGGGACGATCTTCATTTCTGACTTCCTTTCGTGAGGCGGCGCCGGAGTGGCGTCGTCGTTGCGTCAAGTACAAATCGCGGCGCGGGCTACCGATCCCAACGTTGTCCGCACGACGGAGGCACGGGCGCACGCCCATCTCGTGGTGAAAGACGAGGGCGGGTCGGCGTCGCGCTCGGGCGGACCCGCCGTGCGGCACCATGGCGTAGGTGGGTCGATGCGATCAGGGCACGCGCCGGCCCCTGCGCTACCGGCATCGGACGTGGTGCCGTCGCGACGCTAAAAGGAGATCGACCAGATGATGAACCCGATCAAGATCGCCGCGCAGGTGGCCGAATCGCTGCTGGCGGTCGGTGGTGTGCGGGTCGGCCTCGAGGAGCCGGCGTGCACACATAAACGGATCACCGACACCGTCGAGATACGGCGCTACGGTCCGCGGATTGCCGCCGAGACGATCGTCGACGCCGACGAGAACCGCGCTCGCGACGTCGGGTTCCGGCGGCTGGCGGGCTACATATTCGGCGGCAATCGGGACAATTCATCGATCTCGATGACCGCGCCCGTCAGCCAGCAGTCGAGCCCGGGCGGCCGGCAGATCGCGATGACCGCGCCCGTCGTCCAGTCCGCCGGCGACGAGGCCGGCTGGGCGATCCGCTTTTTCATGCCCGCGAAGTGGACGATGGAGACGCTGCCCGCGCCCGACGACGATCAGGTCCGGCTCGTCACGGTGCCGCCCGCGACCGTGGCGGTGCTGCGATTCACCGGCGACCGGAGCCCCAAGGCAGTCGCCTCCCGCACCGCGGAACTCCTGAAGATATTGCAAGACAAGGGGATTGAGCCCACCGGAGACGCGGAAGCCTGGTTCTACGACCCGCCCTGGACGCTGCCGATGCGGCGCCGTAACGAGATCGCAATCCCCATCGACGCGGCCTCGGCGCCGTGGTAGCCGGGCTGCTGGCCGGCGCATTGCCCAGCGATTACGGCTTCGCGTGATGGGAGATGACCACAAGAAGGTGGACGCGCGGCTGCTCACCGGTGTTTCCGAGACGGCGCTGCTGACGCTCTACGGAAGGGCACACCAGGCGGCGCGCCCCGACGCGATCATCGACGATCCGATGGCAGTCAAGCTCGTCGATTCCATCGACTTCGACTTCGAGAAGTTCGGCCGCCGCGGCCAGGAGATGGCGCTGCGCTCGCTGGCCGTTGACCGATGCGCGATCGACTACCTCACCGCCCACCCCCGGGCCACCGTAGTCGCGCTCGCGGAGGGCTTCCAGACGTCCTTCTGGCGCTTGGACCGCGCGCTGCCCGACCCGCAATTCAGTTGGGTCTCGGTGGATTTGCCCCCGGTCGTCGAACTTCGTCAGCGGCTGCTGCCGCATCCGCCGCGAATGACCTATCTCGCCCAATCCGCCCTCGACTACACCTGGATCGACGAGGTCGACGCCCGCGACGGCGTGTTCATCACCGCCGAAGGCCTGTTGATGTACCTGCAGCCCGACGCGGCGCTGGGGCTCATTTCCCAGTGCGCCAAGAGCTTCCCCGGCGGCCAGATGTTCTTCGACCTACCGCCAACGGTGGTCAAGAAGGTCGCACGAAAGGGGCTGCGCTCCTCCAAGCGCTACCGGGTGCCACCGATGCCGTTCAGCCTGTCGGTGCGTCAACTTGCGCAGCTGGCGCGCACGACGCCCGGAATCCGCGCGGTGCACGACGTACCGATGCCCGCGGGGCGGGGGGTGTTCTTCGGGACGCTGTACCCCGCGCTCTGGCGGTTCCCGCCCGCGAAGCCCTACCGCGGGGTCTACGCCCTCTTGGAATTCGGCTGAAATCAGCCGATCTTGACCACCAGCTTGCCGACGTTCTTGCCGTCGAACAGCATGTTGATCGCCGTCGGCAGCTGCTCGAACCCCTCGACGACGGTCTCGAGCGGCGTGAGCTTTCCCGCTTCGATCAGGCCGGCGATCTCGCCGATCGCTTCGGCCGCGCGCCCGAAGTGGTCGAGGACGATGAAGCCCTGGACGGTGGCCCGCTGGATGAGCAGGTTCCCGAACGCGCGCGGACCGGGCGGGGGGTCTTCGGCGTTGTAGCCGGAGATCAGGCCGCAGAGCGCGACACGGGCGCCGATGTTGAGGCGCGCGAAGATGGCGTCCATCAGGTCGCCCCCGACATTCTCGAAGTCGACATCGATGCCGTTGGGTGTCGCCGCGGCCAGTTGGGCGGCCCAATCGTCGGCGCGGTGGTCGACCGCCGCGTCGAAGCCCAGCTGATCGGTGAGCAGCGCACACTTCTCGGGACCACCGGCGATCCCGACGACACGGGCGCCCGCCGCCTTGGCCAGTTGCCCGGCGACCGAACCCACCGCGCCGGCCGCCGCCGAGACGACGACGGTCTCGCCGGGTCGGGGCTTGCCGATGTCGCGGATCCCGATCCACGCGGTGAGCCCGGTCATCCCGAGCGCCCCCAGGTAGGCGCTCGGCGAGATGCCGGGTGCCACCTCCACCGGGTTCACCATCGCCGTGTCTGTGAGCACCGCGTACTCCTGCCAGCCGAGGAGCCCTTGCACCTGCTGCCCGACCGCGTAGGAGGGGCTCTTGGACGCGACCACCTCGCCGATCCCGGCGGCGCGCATGACCTCGCCGAGCCCGACCGGGGGCAGGTAGGTCGGGGTGTCGTTGATCCACATCCGGTTCGTCGGGTCGAGCGAGATCCAGCCGACGCGCACCAGCGCCTCCCCGTCGTTGAGCTCGGGGATCGCCTCTTCGGTCAATTCGAAAGTGTTGGGGCCGATGCGGCCCGTGGGGCGTTCGCGGAGCAGGAAACGACGGTTTCGATCGGTCATATGCGCACCGTACCCTTCAACAAGAGCCCGCCGAACGAAAGGTTTTGCGCGGTGAACGTGATGTCGCGAATCGTCGTCGTCCCCGTCGTCGCGCTGCCGATCGCGGTCCTCTCGCTGCCCGCGACGGCCGCCGCCGACCCGCCGCCCACCCAGCAGATCACCGTCGTGGCCGTCGGCCCCGATGGCCAGCCGATCAACGGTTACCGGGTCGCGTCCGGACCGGGCAATGTCGGCGAGGCCAGCGACTGCAGCACGGCGTCGCCGTCCGCCGTGGCCGACAACGTCTACTCCTGCTCGCCGAGCGCGGCGGGCGCCGGCACCTGCTGGCCGTCGACGGCCGGATCGCTGCTGTGCGTAGATAATCCCTGGGACAAGAGCATGCATCGCGTGACGTATGACCGTCCGCTTCCGCCCGTGACCGCGCCCGCCACCCCGGACCCGTTTGCGCTGACGCTCGACGATGGCACCCGTTGCCGGCTCCGAAACGGCGGGGCCTGGGGTTGGCGCGCCGACGGCTACGAGGGCGCCTACTGGTGCGGTGACCCACATGCCAACCTTTCGGTGCTGTGGCTGCCCAGCCAGGGCGCCGGAAGCTGCATCGACCGCTCGTCGGCGACGTGGACCGTCAAGGTCGGTCAGCTCGGCACGGGGGAGGCCGCCCTGCCGCCGCCCCAAACCCGGACGGTGGCGGAAGCGTGGTTCGCGGGGGGCAAGGCCGGTCAATAGGCCGGCGCGGCTGCTGCTATAACGCAGGTATGTCCACCCCCAGGCACACGATCACCCACGTCTCGGACACGGCCCGCTGGACCGCGCTGCACCGGGCGACCGAATCGGCCCGCCGCGACGCGCTGTTCAACGACCCACTCGCCGAGCGCCTCGCCGGCGAACACGGCCGTGAGATCGTCGCCGATGTCCCGCGGTCGAGCCGCAACGGATGGTGGCTGGTCGCGCGCACGAAGATCATCGACGACACCATCGCCCAAGCGATCGCCGAGGGCTGCGACCGCGTGCTGAACCTGGCCGCGGGCCTGGATACCCGGCCGTACCGGTTGCAGCTTCCGCCGGAGTTGACGTGGGTGGAGGCGGACCTGCCCAGGCTGCTCGAGGAGAAAACGCAGTCGCTCGCCGACCAGACACCGCACTGCCGGCTGACCCGGGTTGCCGTCGACCTGGCCGAACCGCAGGCCCGCGCTGCCTTCCTTGACGACGCCCTGCGTGGCGCGACCAAAGCGCTGGTGCTGACCGAGGGATTGTTGATGTATCTGGATACCAGCGACGTCGTCGCGCTCTCCGCGGCGCTCAAGCGGCCCGAGGTGGCCTGGTGGATGCTTGATTTCGGCGGCCCCGGCTTGAAGAAGATGATGAACGAGAAGATGGCCGGCATGCGCCAAAACGCACCGTTCAAGTTCGCACCGGAGAACGGGTTGGCGTTCTTCGAGGACCTCGGCTGGCGCGTCGCACAGGCGCAGTCGCTCTTTGTCGCCGCGAACCGGTTCCGTCGGTTACCGATTTTCATGCGGCCGCTCGCTTGGTTGCCCCAGCCGGATCCGCGTCATCCCGGTAGCAGGCCCTGGAGCGCGACGGTGCTGCTCACCCCGTGAGCTACCAGACGCGCATCCAGTCCACGAGCATGTCAGCGGGATAGGACCCTGGCCCTGGGTCGCCGCCACCGGAACCCGCCACCGCGAGGTTGAACACCGGATAGACCGTGTAGCCGGGCGCGTTGAACGGCCAATCCGGCAGAGAGCTGGCCGGCACGTCGAAGTAGGGCTGCGCGCCGTCGGCATAGTCCTTCCAGAACCGGATGCCCGCCTCGTCCCACTGGGTTCGCCAGGTGTGCCAGCCGCTGTCCATCGCGATGTTGTGGGTCTTCCACTCTCCGCCGTTGGCTTTGGCGTGGACGGTGGTGGCGGAGGGCCAGCTGCCGTTGCCGTACCACTCCATGACGTCGATCTCGCCCTGGTCGTCGTTGCCCAGCCAATAAGCCGGCCAGGCGCCGGCGGTCAGGCAGTTCAGCTTGATGCGGGCCTCCCAGGTGTGGCCGACCCCGCCCCGCCAGAGGCTTTGAACCTTGCCGCTGTAGTAGGTGGGTCCGTCCTTCGCCGCCCGGAGCACCAGGTTGGAGTTGCCGTCGAGGAAGACGTTGCGGCGATCGTCGCGGTACTGCCCGATGCGATCGGGCT
This sequence comes from Mycobacterium sp. E735, assembly GCF_001666955.1. Taxonomy (NCBI): domain Bacteria; kingdom Bacillati; phylum Actinomycetota; class Actinomycetes; order Mycobacteriales; family Mycobacteriaceae; genus Mycobacterium; species Mycobacterium sp. E735. Next base: position 29,188 of record NZ_LZIX01000190.1, read on the forward strand.
GCTCCCAGTACGTCGGGTCCTTGATCGTCTCGCGGGCCTTGGCCACGGTCCACTTCGAGGCGTCGGGCGCCGAGCCGGCGGGACCGTCGAATTCGTCCTGGAAAATGTAGGTGCCGGTTTGGCCGCTGGGCGCTTCGGGAGCGGGTGGGCGATCCGCCGGCAGGCCCCGTCCCGAGGGACGGGCCCGGGCCTCCGGCGCAGGCAGCGCCGCTGCCAGCACGCCGATCCCGGTCGTCAACATCATGCGGCGGCGATCCATCTTGGGCATACGCAAGGGACCATAGCAGCCGCCGGCCCGGGGGCCGAAGCCGGAATTGTTGTCGGTGGCTGCCGCTAACGTTTCGGATCGCAGGCGGGCCAGCGCGGACGTCGGCGTGGAGCGGCTGATGGATTAATCAAAATTCACGGCCAATTCTCAACTTTGTGGGTGGTTTGGTCTCAGGATCGTCCGGGCATTCTGGATCACAAGCCGATAACCACAAGTCGTAGAGCTTTTGCGGGTTGCGCTGAGAGGAGTTAACGATCGTGGCTAATACAACGGGAGCGACGGTTATTTTCCTTCAGTCCCATCCGCGATGGACTGCGGCCCAGCGACACGAGCGCGAGCGCAGCGAGGCGATGCGCCGCCACCCCGCTTTCCACGCCCGTCAGCGCGCCGCGGTATCCGGCGGCGAGGTGGTCCCGCTCGTCCGCGACTTCAAGCTGTACTCGAGCACAAACACTTCGGCCTGAGAATTTCCAGGCGCAAATTGCGCCAAAGGTGGCAAGCGGTCTTACTCGCCCGGCCGAGCTAATCGCCCCGCAAAAACGATCCGATAACTCTGCGCGTCCGGCACGCCGACCATCGGGCCCCTCGCGGGCCCCACCCTTCTGACCTTTCGCATTGCAACCGTCGCCTTTCGCGCTACAAAGCGAGTCGGTCGCGAAAAGCGATGGGCAACAATTGTTTTCCTGGCCCGGTTCTCTGCGGGGACGCCGGCGCGGAGCCCCGCCTGAGGGGTCAGAGCTTGCCGGCGACGAAGTCGGCGGCCTGGTTGGCCATCCCGGCGTCGATGTACGCACCGGCCAGGTGCTGGGGCCAGTTGGCTTTCCAGGTGTTCGGGTCGGCCGGGTTGCAGATGGGGTCGGCACCGTGGCACAACTCGATGGTCCGGTCGTTGTAGACCGGGCTGAAGTTGGTGATCGGGCCCACCCACTGGCTGCCGTTGCCGAACAACGCCACGGCGGCGATGTGCTGGTCGGCGCCCGACGGCAGGGGGCTGTCGAAGCCGAACGCGCCGATGGGGGCGGCGAGCACAACGTCGGTCACCGCCGCGCCCAGCGAGTAGCCGCCGAGCACCAGCCTGGTGTTCGGGCAGTTGGTGATCATGTCCTGCACGTGGCGGCTCATGTCGTTGGCGCCCTGAGCGACCTCGGTGTCGGCGGGGTAATTGACGGCATAGACGCCGATGTTCTTGTTGACCTTGGACCGGAGCGCACTGATGAAGGCGTTGCCCAGCGCGCCCGCTCCGGGCGATTCCATCCGGCCGCGGGCGAACACCACCTGCACCGGGGGACAGTTGGCGGCCGCGGCGCGGGGAATCGCGGGCGACGGCAGCGCAGCGGGCAGCGCCAGCGCGGCCGCGGTCAGAACCGCGGCCAGGCCGATGTCACCGAGTCTGCGGGCGAGCACAGCATGATCGTAAAGCGATCCCGCGGCCGCCGCTGGTCAATGTTGCCGGCCGCCTTGGACCACCCCGATCGGGTGCCGCGGGTGACCGATAGGTTCTTCGGTGTGAGTCACACCGACGTCGGATCGACCGAGCGCCTGTTCGCATTGGCCGAGCAGGTGCGGGGGTTCCTGCCCGCCGACGAGGGGCACGCACTTCACGACGCCGCGCTGCGGTATCTCGGCGGCGGCGTCGGTGTCGAAATCGGCACCTACTGCGGCAAATCCACGCTGCTGCTCGGCGCGGCCGCCCGACAAACCGCGAGCGTGCTCTACACGGTCGACCACCACCACGGCTCCGAGGAACACCAGGCCGGCTGGGAGTACCACGACGCCTCGCTGGTCGACGAGGTCACGGGCTTGTTCGACACCCTGCCGACGTTCCGTCGCACGCTCGACGCCGCGGGGCTGGACGACCACGTCGTCGCCATCGTGGGCAAGTCGCCGGTCGTGGCCGCCGGATGGCGCACGCCGCTGCGGTTTCTGTTCATCGACGGCGGCCACAGCGAGGCCGCGGCGAACCAGGATTTCGACGGCTGGGCGAAGTGGGTCGCCGTCGGCGGGGCGCTCGCCATCCATGACGTGTTCCCGGATCCCCGGGACGGGGGGCGGCCCCCGTATCACATCTACTGCCGCGCAATCGATTCCGGCCAATTCCGGGAGGTCTCGGCGACCGGATCGCTGCGGGTGCTCGAACGCGTGGGCGGCGAACCGGGCGCGCTGATCTGACCGAACTCACGTCACCAGCCGGGGCCGGTGGCAACGCATTCGCAGTCGAAGTCGGTCTGCAGGCCTATCGGTAGTCCCTCCCCGCGGAAGATCCCGGCGCCCGCGGTGGTGTTAGACAGCGCATCAGCGGCGAGGATCATCGCCGCACCCGTCCACGTCGTCCGCTCCTCGGGCCAGCGCTTCCCGTCGGCGAACACCAAACCGGTCCAGTACGAGCCGTCCTGCTCACGGAGGTGCTGCATCGCGCCGAACTGCCGATGGGCTGCCGACCGCTGGCCGATCGCGTCCAGCGCCATCACCAGTTCGCACGTCTCGGCGCCGGTCACCCACGGCCGGTCGGCCACACAGCGAATGCCCAGGCCGCCGACCACGAAATCGTCCCAGCGCTCTCGGATTCTCGCGGCCGCCTCGGGTCCGCGCAGCGCGCTGCCCAGGATGGGGTAGTACCAGTCCATCGAGTAGCGGTCCTTCTCGGTGAACGCCTCGGGATGCGCGGCTATCGCATGGCCGAGCCGGCCCAGCGCCAGTTCCCACTCCGGCTGCGGCTCGCCGACCAGGGCGGCCAGCGCCAGGGCGCACCGGATGCTGTGGAACACGCTCGCGCAACCGGTCAGCAGCGCTTCCTGCAGCAGACCGGCTTCGCTTCGGGCCCAACAGATCTCGCCATAGCCGACCTGCAAGTCGATGACGAAGTCGATCGCCTTGTGCACCACCGGCCACATCCGTGCGGCGAAGCGCCGGTCACCGGTGACCAGCACGTGGTGCCACACACCGGTGGCGATGTAGGCGCAGAAGTTGCTGTCGCTGTTGCCGTCTTCGACGACCCCCGCGCGGAGCTGGATCGGCCAGGAGCCGTCGGCCCGCTGGGTCCGCCGGCTCCAGTCGAACGCGGCGCGCGCCGGTTCCAGCAGTCCGGCGGCGGTGAGCGCCATCGCGCACTCGACATGGTCCCACGGGTCGGTGTGGCCGCCCTCGGACCAGGGGATGGCTCCGGAGGGTTCCTGGATGGCCGCGATGGACCGCGCGGTTTGCCGGCATTGCTCGGGGGACAGGACGCCCGCGACCGAGGGTGGGTTAACCCGACGCAACTGAATATCCCACCGTCGCTTGGCTTTCTGCCGCCGGATGCTTGACGAAGTACATGGCCACGCTCTTGCCGACCAGCGGATTGAGCAGCGATTCGGCCAACTGCGTCACCCTCGGTCGCCGCATCAGGTCCCACACCAGGAGTTTGTGGTACGCGGTCACGGCGCGGTGCTCGGTGTTCGACACTCCCACGGCGCATTTCAACCACCAGAAGGGGGCGTGCAGCGCGTGCGCGTGGTGGGCATGCGTCAATTGCATCCCGCCATCAAGGATCTTCGCGCGCAATTCACTGGCCCGGTAGATACGCACGTGGCCGCCCTCGTTGCTGTGGTATTCGTCGGACAACAACCAACACACCCGCTCCGGAAGCCAGCGCGGCACACTGACCGCCAACGTGCCGCCCACCTTGAGCACCCTGATCAGTTCGGCGATGGCGGCGTCGTCATGCGGGATGTGCTCGAGGATTTCGGACGCGATCACGCAGTCGAACGTCTCGTCGGCATACGGCAACTTCAGCGCGTCGCCGACCACCACCCTCGCCGACGCCCCGGCGGGCGCCTCCCCGGTCTCCGCCATCGCGCGCAAAATGGTGTCCACCGAACGTAATTCGGCCTCGTCCTGGTCGAACGCGACCACGTCGGCTCCGCGCCGATACGCCTCGAATGCGTGCCGGCCGGCCCCGCAACCGACGTCGATGACCTTGGTGGCCGGCCCGATCCGCAGCCGGTCGAAATCCACCGTCAGCATCGCGCTTCCCCCTCGGTCGCCGACGCAGCGGTGTTACGGGCGATCGCGCGGTCATACACCCGAACCGTCTGCGCGGCCACGGCCTCCCAGCTGAAGACGTTGACCGCGCGGGTGCGTCCCGCCTCGCCCAGGCTCCGCCGCTTCTCCGGCGAGTCCAGCAGGTCACCGAGCGCGCGAGTGAGCGCGTCGACGTCGGCGGGCGGCACCAGCTCGGCGCACGCGCCGTCGGTGCCCAGGACTTCGGGGAGTGCGCCCACCCGGCTGGCCACGATCGGCGTCCCGCTGGCCATGGCCTCCACCGCGGGCAGCGAGAACCCTTCGTAGAGCGACGGAATGCAGGCGACCTCGGCCGACGCGAACAGCGCCGCGAGCTCGGCGTCGGAAAGCCCGCTCGTGATGTGGACGATGTCGGAGATGCCGAGCTCGGCGATGAGTTTGTGGGTGGGACCGTTGGGCTCCACCTTGGCGACGAGGCGCAGCTCGAGATCTCTGCGCGTGCGCAGGCGGGCCACCGCGTGCAGCAGCGTGCGCACCCCCTTGAGCGGCGTATCGGCGCTGGCGATCGCGATGATCCGTCCGGCCTGCCGGGGCCGCGATGCCGGCTTGAACAGCTCGGTGTTCACGCCCAGCGGCACGACGTGCAGCTGGTCGGGGGAGACGCCGAAGTCGCTGACGATGTCCGCGGCCGACGACGAGGAGACCGTCAGCAGGTCGGGAATCTGGCGTGCGACCTGCTGCTGCATGCCGAGAAATCCATACCATCGCTGCACCAACGGTTTTCGCCACCACCGCGCGGCGGCCAGGTCGAGCACCCGGTCACGGGTGATGGGGTGGTGCACGGTGGCCACCACCGGCAGGCCCGCGCCGGCGATCGTGAGCAGTCCGGTGCCCAGGCTCTGGTTGTCGTGGACGACGTCGAAATCGGCGGTCCGGCCGGCCAGCAACCGGGCGGCGCGCATGGTGAACGTCCGCGGTTCCGGGAACCCGGCGGTCCAGGTGGTAAGCAGTTCCAACAGGTCGATCGAGTCACGGATTTCGCTGGGCCGCGGCACGCGGAACGGGTCGGGCTCGCGGTAGAGGTCGAGGCTGGGGACCTTGGTCAGCCGCACCCGCGGATCGAGCAGGTCGGGGTAGGGCTGACCGGAGAACACCTCGACGTCATGACCGAGTTCCACCAGTCCGTGGCTGAGATGGCGCACGTAGACGCCCTGTCCGCCGCAATGAGTTTTACTACGGTAGGACAGCAGGGCAATTCGCATACTCAACTCTTCTTTGCTGGTGAATGACCGCGGAACAGCGCCGAACCCATCGCGGTCAACGGACTCCCGAACTCCGTGACAGCAAACTGGACATGTGTCCAGACTATAGTTCGATCACCTAATCGAGCGCAACGAGCTCGAACATCACCGGCACCCGCGTAAACGATCCCACGGAAATCCGGCACTTAAGGATCATGCCACCCGGCCCGAAAGCGCGTTGAACCGTTCGGTGGACGACGAGACCGACGGGGATTTCGATGCTCCTCAATTGCGGTTGACGAGCATCGTTGTGATCGGCCGGCGCGTCACGCGCTCCCCGTCGGTGACCTGGGCCGTTGTCGGCCTCCCAGTTGGAAGGGACATCCGAGCCGGTTCGTCACAGGCATGGGACCGCCCGTTGGCCGGTGACGGGACCATCTGGTTAGTGGTTTCGCCGGTTATGAGACCGGGGCGGCTACGAAGTGCGACTTCGCCTCTGCATTGGTCACCTTCACCGATCAGTCAGAGCGCCCGCGACGAGCCGCGTTCTCTAGGAGATCGGCCGCGGTGGCAACACTTTCTGCGGGTTTGGTCATCTGAGCGGCCACTTCAAGGGCTCGAGTGACACAGTGCGGAGTGAGGATGGAGCGCAGATCCGCGACCAGCGACTCCTGCGTGGTCGTGAAGAAGGGCCGGCCACTGCCAACTTCCAATTGGTTGACTGCACCTGCCCACAACGGCTGATCGGACCAGACCCAGAGAATTAACGTCGGCTTTCCCGCCCGCAGGCCCGCAGCCGTTATGCCGGCGCCCCCAGCGTGGACGACCGCGCGGCAAGCCGGAAGGATGGTCGCGTGATTCACGGCACCCACTAACATGGTGTGGCCAGAGTCCGGCACGGGGCTGAAGTCACTCGCCCCGCTGCAAATCAACGCCCGTTCTTCCAATTCGGCGCAGGCCGCGCTGATCATGGCAGCCGCATGAAAAGGACTTTGGACTGGGGTGCTGCCGAACCCGAAGTAGATCGGAGGCCTTCCCTCGGCGATCCACGCTAGGACCTCTTCATCGGCATCTGTTGGCAACTCCAGCGTCAGCGCGCCGACGAAGGGACGTTGTGCACGGCGTGCCCCCCAATTGACGGAAGCTTCGGGAAAGAGGATCTCGTCGTAGGCCTGAATCTCCAGCGGTCCGTCATCGGCTAACGGTTGCTGCGACGACGCACTCGCATCCGGCAAGCCCAGTGCACGGCGCTGGGCGTCTGCCGCCTGTTTCATCAAGCCCGAATACAGCGCCCCAGATGACGAAGTCAGTCCCTCTGCCGGAAAGAAGTGCAGCGCAGCCAGCGGAATTCGGTGGTACTCCGCGATGTTGGCGGCAGGGCCCTGCTCGCTCATTCCCGCCAATAGCAGGTCGGCATTTTCAGCGAGCGTCATCAGCGTCGCGCCTTTCTCCGCCCAGATCCGACCGACACTTTCGAGACCGCCCCGCAACTTGCTGACCGGGCTTCGATCGGATGAAACGAAATCCGTGGCTGCGCTTATCCGCTCCTGCGTCCCCTGCCCATAGGCCACCGCAGCAAGCCCCGCGGACTCGACGAACCCGAGCATGTTGGAGGGCACAACCATGCGCACCTCGTGACCTCTGCGCAACAGCTCACGACCGACGGCGGCGCAGGGTTCGATGTCGCCTCGGCCTCCATAGCCTGCCAGCGCGAATATCACCGGAAGATCCCACGCCGTGGATGACCCCAGAATGCCAGAGACCAGTCCAGGGCAGGCTCGTAGGCTGCCACGGCCAAAGTTTCACACAGAAAGGCGGATGACGTACAGAACCTCCCCGCGGGAAAAACCGCGAGTTCATCGAGACCCAGCAACGGTTCTGAGCTGTTTGTTACCATCGCGCGGTGCAGGGTTCTGCTGCATCAGGCGAATGCCGCGGGCGGCGATCGGTGTCGCGACGCGACGTTCTGAAACTTGCCGTGGCACCGGCTTTCGTCGGCTTCGCGACGTCGGCCGCCATCTCCGCCACGCCGACGGCATTCGCCGCCGACATCCGGCTGATCGATTTCGCCGAGCGCAGGATTTCGCCGGACGAGATCAAATCGGCGGGCTATGCCGGGGTGGTGAATTACGTTTCCGAGTCGCGGCCGGGCGCGAATTTCGAGGCGAAGCCGATCACCCGCGACTACGCGGACGCGCTGCGCGCGGCGGGTCTGCAGATCGTCAGCAATTTCCAGTACGGCAAACCCGGGTGGCCGGACCCGTCGGATTACACCCGCGGCTACGACGGCGGGGTGGCCGATGCCCGGACGGCGCAACGGTTGCACGCCGCGGCGGGGGGCCCGGGCTCGGCGCCGATATTCTTCAGCGTCGACGACGACATCGACGAGAACACCTGGAACAGCGTTGCGGTGCAATGGTTTCGGGGCATCAACTCCGCGCTGGGCGTGGGCGGCACCGGCATCTACGGGCATGCCAACGCGTGCGGCTGGGCGATCCGGGACGGCGTCGTCGGGAACTCGACCACACCCGGGCACCGGTGGGCTTGGCAGACGAAGTCGTGGTCGCACGGCGCGCGCGAACCCGCCGCGGTGCTTTACCAGTCCGTGGTCAACAGCCCAAGCAACCCAAGCCCGCTCCTTGGCGGGATCAACGTCGACATCGACGAGGTGTTGGCGGCCGACTACGGCCAATGGGGCCTGGATCGGTGAGCCGTGCAGGCGGCTGATGGCTGATCGCGGCGTGCCCACCGTGCAGTTTCTGCGTACTGCCGGGCGAATCGCCATGGCGCACAGGGGGTTTACGTCGTTCAAGTGGCCGATGAACAGCATGGGGGCGTTCTGCGAGGCGGCCAAGCTTGGGTTTCGATACATCGAGACCGACGTTCGGGCGACACGCGACGGCGTCGCCGTGATCCTGCACGACCGCGCCTTCAGGTCGGACGCGGGCGCAACCGGCGCCATCGACCGCTCGGATTGGCGCGACGTCCGCCACCTGCATCTGGGCGCGGGAGAATCGATCCCGACCCTCGAGGAGCTCCTCGCCACGCTGCCGGACATACGGGTCAACATCGACATCAAGTCCGCGTCCGCCGTCGTTCCCACCGTCGAGGTGATCGAGCGAATGAAGGCGCACGACCGGGTGTTGATCACCTCGTTTTCCGAACGCCGTCGGCGTCGGGCGCTGAGGCTGCTCTCCAGGCGGGTGGCCAGTTCGGCGGGTATCGGCGCGTTCCTGGCGTTGCCGGCGGCCCAAACGCCTGCAAGCCGGGCCTATGCCTGGCAGCTGTTGCGGGACAGTGACTGCCTGCAGCTGCCGCCACGGCTGGGTCGGATACCGATCATCACGCGCGGACTCGTCCGCGCCCTGCACGAGTCCGGACGCCAGGTGCACGCCTGGACGGTCGACGACCCGGACACCATGCACGCACTTTTTGATAGCGGCGTCGACGGCATCATCACGGATCGGGCGGATGTGCTCCGCGAGGTGCTCGTGGCCCGCGGCGAATGGTGACCGCACCAGCACCCGCTGATTCAGCCGGTCGGCCGGCGCCCGAGGACCACGAGACATAAACCACGGCGAGTGTTCGCGGCGTGTCGTGTGCGCCGTTTATGTGTCGCGAGTCGACCGATCACTCACCTGACGCACGGCGCCCCGCGAGCCGATGGCCCGCGGGGCGCCGCTTGCTATGGCGGTCTTACTTCAGATCGAACCGGTCGTTGTTCATGACCTTGACCCACGCCGCGACGAAGTCCTCCACGAACTTCCCCTGGTTGTCATCCTGGGCGTAGACCTCGGCCAACCCGCGCAACACCGAATTCGACCCGAACACAAGGTCATTCGCGGTCGCCGTCCACTTGACCGCGCCCGAGGACCGGTCGCGGCCCTCGTACACGTTCTCGGTGGTCTCCGACGGCTTCCACTCCGTACCCATGTCGAGCAGGTTGACGAAGAAGTCGTTGGTCAACGCGCCGGTCCGGTCGGTGAACACCCCGTGCTTGGTGCCGCCGTGGTTGGCGCCGAGGGCACGCAACCCGCCGATGAGCACCGTCATCTCCGGGGCGGTCACTCCCAACAGGTATGCCCGCTCGATCAGCAGGTGTTCCAGCGGTGCCTTCTCGCCGGGCCGGATGTAGTTGCGGAAACCGTCGGCCCGCGGTTCGAGCACCGCGAACGACTCCACATCGGTGTTCTCCTGCGAGGCGTCGGTGCGTCCCGGCGCGAAGTGCACGGCGATCTCGTAGCCGGCGTCCTTGGCCGCCTTCTCGACCGCCGCGGATCCCGCCAGCACGATCAGGTCGGCCAACGAGATCTTCTTGCCGCCGGACGACGAGCCGTTGAAGTCCTGTTGGATCTTCTCCAGCACGGGCAGCACCTTGTCGAGTTCCGACGGCTCGTTGCACTCCCAGTTCCGCTGCGGCTCCAGGCGCAGGCGCGCGCCGTTGGCGCCGCCGCGCTTGTCGGTGTTGCGATAGCTGCCGGCCGCCGACCAGGCCGTCTTGACCAGCTGGGGAACCGAGAGGCCCGACTCGAGGACCTTGCTCTTCAGCGCGGCGACGTCACTGTCGTCGACCAACTCGTGGTCGACGGCGGGAACCGGGTCCTGCCACAGCTGCGGTTCGGGAATCCACGGCCCGAGGTAGCGGCTGATCGGTCCCATGTCGCGGTGCAGCAGCTTGTACCAGGCCTTGGCGAACGCCTCCGTCAGCTCTTCGGGGTGGTCGAGCCAACGGCGGGTGATGTCCCGGTAGATCGGGGACTCCCTCATCGAGATGTCGGTGACCAGCATCGTCGGCGCTCGGCCCGGCCCACCGAAGGGGTCGGGGATGGTGCCCGCACCGGCGCCGTCCTTGGCGACGAACTGCCAAGCATCGCCGGGGCTCTTGGTCAGCTCCCACTCGTAGCCGTACAGGGTCTCCAGGAAGGTGTTGTCCCACTTGGTCGGGGTGGGCGTCCAGACCACCTCCAGGCCGCTGGTGATCGCGTCCTTGCCCACGCCGGTGCCGTACGAGCTCTTCCAGCCCAGGCCCTGCTGCTCGATCGGGGCCGCCTCCGGCTCGGGCCCGACCAGATCGCCGCTACCGGCGCCGTGGGTCTTGCCGAAGCTGTGCCCGCCGACGATGAGGGCGGCGGTCTCTTCGTCGTTCATCGCCATGCGGCCGAACGTCTCGCGAATGTCGATGGCCGCGGCGATGGGATCCGGCTTGCCTTCCGGGCCTTCGGGATTGACGTAGATCAGACCCATCGTGGTCGCACCGTAAGGCTGGGCGAGGTCACGTTTGCCCGAGTACCGCTTGTCGGTGCCCAGCCAGGTGTCCTCCTCACCCCACAGGATTTCCTCGGGCTCGAAGACGTCCTCGCGGCCGAAGGCGAAGCCGAAAGTCTTGAAGCCCATCGATTCCAGGGCGCAGTTACCGGCGAAGATGATCAGGTCGGCCCAGGAGATCTTGTTGCCGTACTTCTTTTTGACCGGCCACAGCAGCCGGCGGGCCTTGTCCAGGCTGACGTTGTCCGGCCAGCTGTTGAGCGGGGCGAACCGCTGCATGCCCTGTCCGCCGCCGCCGCGGCCGTCGAAAATGCGGTAGGTGCCCGCGGCGTGCCAGCTCATCCGGATGAACAGGCCGCCGTAGTGGCCGTAGTCGGCGGGCCACCAGTCCTGTGAGGTGGTCATCACCGAGATGACGTCCGCCTTGAGCGCGTCGACGTCGAGCTTGGCGAACTCCGCGGCGTAGTCGAAGTCTTCCCCGAGCGGATTGGACCGGGGGTTGTGCGGCTGCAGCATGGACGGGTCGACCTGGTCGGGCCACCAGTCCCGGTTCGTCAGCGGCGCATTCGATTTCGGCTTGGGGGACGGGATAGCGGGGTTTTCGCTCTCGCTGGCACTAGCCGTGTTGCTGTCCTCATGGGGCGGCCGGCCTTGGGAGATATCGGAGGACACAGCATTCCTTTCTTAGGGGGTGATGGGGCTGCGATCTAGGAACCTGCAGTCGAACAATCGGGGCAGACGCCCCAGTAGATGACCTCGGCCTCGTCCAGGACGAAGCCATCCAGAACGTCGTTGTCGTCGGACGGGGTGAGGCACGGCGCCTCGCCGACGGCGCAATCGATGTCGGCGATCACGCCGCAGGACCGGCACACCACGTGGTGGTGGTTGTCGCCGACCCGCGACTCATAGCGGGCGACCGACCCGGAGGGCTGGATCCTACGCACCAAACCGACCGAGCTCAGCGCGTTGAGGACGTCGTAAACCGCCTGGCGGGACACGTCGGGGAGGCCCACGCGGACGGCCGAGAAGATCGTCTCGGTGTCGGAATGCGGGTGGGCGTCGACGGCCTCCAACACCGCGACCCTGGGTCGGGTCACCCGGAGATCGGCCATGCGCAGTCGTTCCGCGTAATCGGCCGTCGATGACACCGCACCAATATGACGCACTTATTTGGATCGAGTCAAGACTTTACTGTGAAGTGGGGCACAACCGGCGGTGACGAATGAACCGCGTCACGTCTGGGGCTTCAGGGCGCTGCCTTTGCGCCAGTCGTCCCAGCTGAGTGTCCAGTCACCGTTCTGCGCCAGCGTCAGCGGCGGGCCGCCGCTGTTGCGGACCTCGACCACGTCGCCGGGCACGGAGAAGTCGTAGAACCATTTCGCGTTGTCGGCGTTGAGGTTCAGGCAGCCGTGCGAGGTGTCCTGATGGCCCTGTGCCCACACCGTGGCGTCCAGCTCGTGCAGGTAAATGCCGTCGGTGCTGATCTTGGTGGCCCAGTTGATGGTCTCGCGGTAGCCCAGGCGGGAGTTCTTCGGCAGCCCGAACGTGGAGGAGTCCATGACGACGGGGTTGCCCTTGTCGAGCACCGTGTAGACGCCCGGGGGAGTCCACAGCGAGATGCTCTTGCCGCCGACGTTTTCGGTGCCGCCCATCCCCATCGAGGTGGGCATCGTGCGGACCAGGGCTCCGTTGTTGAAGACGCTGACCTGATGAGTCGCGTCGTCGGCGATCGATACGTGGGCGTCGCCGATCCGGAACGACACTTTGGTGTCGTCCTGCCCGAATAGGCCATTGCCCAAAGAGATTCCATAGATCTTGGCTTCGGCCGTGACGGTCGTGCCCGGGGCGTAGTAGTGCTCCGGGCGCCAATGGGCGTTCTGGTCGTCGACCCAGTACCACGAACCCTCCACCTTCGGGTTGGTGGTCACCGCCAGCTGGCGCTCGGCGGCGGCGCGGTCGGCGATCTGTTCGTCGAAGTGCGCGACGATCACCGTCCCGACCCCATACGTGCCGCCATCTTTGAGGGCGGCCTCCGACGTGGTGGTGAACGACACCTTGGTCTGGTTGGACGGTTTCAGCGTCGAAAATGACGAAACTTGGGTGGACGCAACGCCGTTGGGACCGCGGCTGGTAACCGTCAGCGTATAGGTGCGGCCGTAGCCCAGGGGGACCGTCGGCTTCCACACGGTGTTGTCGGGTGTCGTCACGCCCTGCACCGATTTGCCGCTTTCGTTGACCATTCGGACGTCGGTCAGCGTTCCGGTGTCGGCCTTGACCATCACGGGCGCGACCGGATCGACGTCGTGCGCGTCGGGGGCCGGCGTGATCGTCACCTGAGCCGGCCCCGAGGCCTTGGACGAGGCACTGCGGTGACCGCACCCACCGCCGCCGAAGCAACCGAGGGACACCGCGATCACGACGGCGCCCACCAGTACGACGGCCGCCGAAACGGCGACCAATAACCGGCGATCCCGGGGGATCCGGGGAGCGGGCCGATCACCGGTCTTGGGCGTCATCGAGCTGAGGGATCCTTGCCTTCTGTTGGTGCCGGGCCGAAGTCGCTCGCCTCCCGGCGCGACGATGTTGTCCTTCAGGTGCCACGGAGGTGCGGTTTTTAAACCGACCGAGCCCCGACGCGTGGATCATGGCGTCATGGCCGACGACGAACTGGACAGCCTTTATTGGGCAACGCCAAAGGAGTTCACCGCGGAGCGCACCAGATTGACCGCCGCGGCCAAACGCCGCGGGGACGACACGGCGGCCAAGCGAATTTCCGCTTGCAACAAGCCAACCACGGCGGCGTGGATCGTCAATCGGCTCGCGCTGCGGCACCGCGACGCCGGGCGGCGGCTGGCAGCGCTGGGTGACGAGTTGCGCGCCGCGCACGCCGCCATGGACGGGGCACGCATCCGGGACTTGTCGGCCCAGCAGCACCGGCTCATCGGCGAGCTCATGCGGGCCGCACTCGACGCGGCCGGCGTCAAACAGCCGTCCTCGGCCGTCCGCGACGACATCGCCAGCACGCTGCAAGCCGCCATCGCCGAACCGGAGGTCAGGCAGCGGCTCGGCCGGCTGGCGCGACCCGAGCAGTGGTCGGGTTTCGGCGAACTCGGCGCAGCGAGCACGGTATCGACGACCTCCGCCCGCACCGCGAAGGCCGGGAAGCGGCCGGCGAAATCCCCGCCACAATCCGGCAAGCGGTCAGCGCGAGACGTCGCCGCGCAGCGGCGTCTCGAAAAACTGACGGCGGCCGTTACGGCCGCCGAGCGCAAGGCGGCCGACGCCGACGCCGCACAGTCCGACCGCCGCGCCGAGCGCGATGAGGCCCGGCGGCGTCGCGACGAGGCGTTCGCCGCGTTGCGGACCGCCGAGCGCGAACTCGAACGCGCCGAAGCGGCCTTCGACCGGGCCAAGCGGGCCGGCCGCGCCGCGGAAGAATCGGTCAGGGAGGCGAAAGCGCAGCTGAGGCGGGCGTGACGCCGCCCGCCGGGCCGCGGCGGTGTTTCCCCGGGTTCGGCAGGGGTATTAGCCCACCCGTGACGTCGTTATGGATGACCAACCGAGGCGAACAGCCTTGGGCCGCAGGCCAGCTTGACCAAGGCCCCCGCTCCGCGGATGTCATCGTCGTGGGTGCAGGCATCACCGGGCTGATGACCGCGGTGCTGTTGGCCCGCGCCGGCAAGGACGTGCTGGTGCTCGAGGCTCGCACCGTCGGGGCCTGCGCCACCGGGAACACCACGGCGAAGATCAGCCTGCTGCAGGCCACCCACCTGTCGAAGATCCTGCCCAGACATGGCAGGGACCTGGCCCGCGCCTACGTGGACGGAAATCGCGAAGGCCAGGACTGGGTCATCGATTACTGCGAGTCGCATGGCATCGCGGTGCAGCGCGAGGACGCCTACACCTACGCCCAGTCCGCCAAGGGCGTGCCGTCGGCGCGACTGGAGCTCCAGGCCTGCCAGGCGGTTGGGCTGCCCGTGGTTTGGGACGACGACCCTGACGTGCCGTTCCCTTACCACGGCGGGGTGCGGCTGCCCGACCAGGCGCAGTTCGATCCCATGCCATTCCTTGACGCGCTGGCGGCGGAACTGCTCGGCCGCGGCGGCCGCCTCGTCGAGCACACCCGGGTCCGGCGGGTGTCCAGCCGCGGCGACCGCGTGCGCGTACACGTCAACGACGCCGCCGAGCGAGACGTGGAACTCGAGGCCCAGCAGCTGGTGCTCGCCACCGGCATCCCGATCCTGGACCGCGGGGGATACTTCGCGCGCGTGAAGCCGAGCCGGTCCTACTGCATGGCGTTCAAGGTCCCCGGCAACATCACCCGGCCGATGATGATCTCCACCGACTCGCCGACCCGATCGGTGCGTTACGCACCCGTCGCGGACGGGGAGCGGCTGATCGTGGGCGGGGCCGGCCACACCGTGGGCCGCAAGAAGAGCCCGTCGCAGGCGCTCGGGGAACTGGCGTCGTGGGCCCGCAAACACTATCCGGGTGCCGAGCAGACGCATTTCTGGTCGGCGCAGGATTACACGCCCATCGACCAACTGCCTTACGTCGGACCCATCCTGCCCAAGACCGAAACCATCTTTGTGGCAACGGGATTCAACAAGTGGGGGATGACGAACGGCGCCGCCGCGGCGCTGGCGCTGTCCGGCCGCATCCTGGGCGGGCGAATGGACTGGGCCAAGGCGTTCGCCAGCTGGAGCCCCCATGAGCTGACCGGGCTGCCGACCGCCATGCAGGCCAACCTCGAGGTGGGCTTCGATCTGGCCAAGGGCTGGATCACCCCGCTGCTGCGCACCGGCCGCCGCAGCCCCGGCGCGGACGAAGGCGGCGTGGTGAGTGGGCCCCCGTGGCATCTGGAGGCGCGCTGCCGGGTAGACGGCACCGAACATGTCGTTTCCCCGGTCTGCCCGCACCTCGGCGGGATCGTGAACTGGAACGACGCCGACAAGGCCTGGGAATGTCCGTTGCACGGCTCGCGCTTCGCCCCGGATGGCACCCTGCTGGAGGGGCCGGCAACCCGCGACTTGTCCGCCTAGAACGGGCGCTCAGTCCGTCTTGCGGTAGATGAGCCAACGCAACTCGATCGGCGAGTGCTCGCGCTCGACGTCGAACACGTCAAGGCCATTGGCCCACCCCTCGAACCACGCGGTGGGCGGCCAGGCGCCTGCGGGCAGGTGGGCCTTCTCGTATTCGTACGCGGAGTCGTCGGCGATCAGCTCGAGGGGCAGGCCCGCCACCGCAGTCGCCATCTGGTCACGCGTGTAGATCATGGTGTTGCACTGCTGGCCGAACTGCAGCGTGGAATCGTCGGGCACATAGCCGTCGCGGGGCAGGAACGTGCTGAACAGCAATCGTCCCGAGGGAGCCAGGCATTCGGCGGCCAGTTCGAACATGCCCCGCAGCTCCTGGGTCGTGCGGAAGTCGGGCACCACCTCGGCGAGCACCATCAACTGGTATTCGTCGTGGACGCTTTCCATCGCCGTGAAGACATCGCTCTGAATCACCCGCACGGCCAGCGATTCGCTCTGCGCCTCCGCGCGCATGATGTCGGCCAGCTTCGCGGCCATCTCGACCGCATCCACGGGGTGGCCGCGACGGGCCAGCGCGAGGGCGTTGCGGCCGGTCCCCGCCCCGACGTCCAGCACGCGGTAGGTCGTCGGATCAGCCGCTTCGGCGGCCAGAGCGAGTACCCGCGCGTCGGGCTCGGTGCCGAACAGTGGCCCCGGGCGCACGTCCACCCATTCGTCGTAGGCGGCGTCGAGCGTCCGCCATTCGGCTTTGACGCGGATGTTGACGCTCGTCCCGAAGGGGGCGCTGAACGAGATGACGACGTCCGAGCGGGGGGATGCCTTGAAGCCCTTCGCCAGCTCGGCCTCCAGCGAGATCCGCAGCTGCGCGGACTGTTCTGGCGTGTGCCAGACGCCCAGGGTGGCGCAAACGTTGGCGCACAATTGCACGTACTCGTCGATCAGGCTCGGGACGGCCGGCACTCTGATGTGCCCCTCGGCCGACGTCCGTCGATACCACCGCCTGATCATCGACTCGTAGAGGATCGACGGCTCGAGAGGCTCAGAAGGCGGAACCTGCACCAGAACCTTCTACACGACCCGGCGGCTTTGCACCACCGATTGGATCCACCCGCCGATCACCCCGAGCGGGCGGCTTCTTCGAGGAGATCGGCGGCCTTCGCGACGCTTTCGGCGGGTTTGGTCATCCGGGCGGCGACCTCTCGGGCCGCAGCGAGGTAATCCCCGGCGAGCAGGGCTCGCAGATCCGCGACGAGCGAATCGTAGGTCGATTCCGAGAAGGACCTGGCGATGCCGACTCCCAGCTTGCTGACCGCAGCTGCCCAGATCGGCTGGTCAAGCCAGAGCCAGAGCACCAGCATGGGGACTCCGGCGCGCATGCCCGCGGCGGTGGTGCCCGCGCCTCCGTGGTGCACGATCGCGCGGCAGGCGGGAAGGACGGCCTGGTGATTGACCGCGTCCACGATCTTGGTATGTCCCGACAGGGTCAGGCGAGTGAAATCGTTTGGGCCGCTGCAAATCAAGGCTCGTTCGCCCAACTGCTCGCATGCCGCGCTGATCACCGCGATCGTCTCAGGGGGCGACGTGATCGGAGTGCTGCCGAAGCCGAAGTAAATGGGCGGCGGTCCGTCGGCGATCCACGACAGCACTTCGTCGTCGGCATCGGTCGGCATCTCCAGCGTCAGCGAACCGACGAACGGCCGTCGGTACTCGGATCCCGCCCACTCGGCCGCCCGCTCGGGCAAGCAGAACTCTTCGTAGGCCTGGATTTCCAGCACGGGCCCCATCGGCGACGGACCGCCTTGCGGCAGGCCGAGCGCCAAGCGCTGCGCACCTTCGGCCACGCTCGTGACATGCGCCTGGGCCACGCCGAGCTCCAGCGCCCGGGCGGGAAAGAAGTGCAGCGCGGCAAACGGCATGCCGTGGGACTCCGCGACGTTGACGGCCAGCCGTTGCTCGTTCATGCCGGCCCCCAACAGGTCGGCACCCTCTGCGAGCGCCGCCAGCACCCCGCTTTTCTCGACCCACATCTGAGTGACTCGCTCCGCGAGTTGCGGCAGCGCACTCATCGGGTCCTGGACACGGCGAGCGAACTCCGTGGCCTCGTGTATCTGCTCTCCCGTGTCCGGGCCGTAGGCGACGGCAACAAGTCCGGCGGATTCAACGAATCGGCGCCGGTCGGGCGGGACGGCCAGGTGCACGTCGTGGCCCCGCCGGAGCAGCTCGCGGCCGACAGCGACGCAAGGCTCGACGTCGCCCCGGCTTCCGTAGCCTGCCAGCACAAATTTCATGAACGCCCTCACTCGCGGTATCCGATATCGATCCAAGCAGACCCGCCATGTCGCGCCGGTCCGCTCCGATTGGCTGAGCCCGCACGAGCAAAGCCCGAGGCCACTCCGTGGCGTTGACAGGCTCCACTGCGCTGCGAGGGTAATTTATCGGTGTTCTCAGGGAGGACGATGTGGGGTAAGGGGGCAGCACCCGGTTATCCACCGGTGCCGGACCTGTACTACTAGAGGAAACAAGATTTGTTTGCTGCCCGTTGGGCAATCCCCCTACCGCCCGCAACGAGCCGTTAACGCCGTGGCTACCTGTTAACCCGTCCGGAGGAGACGACGACATGGACTTCGCAGCACTGCCTCCGGAGATCAACTCCGCGCGGATGTATACCGGCCCCGGTGCCGCGCCGCTGCTCACCGCCGCGATGGCCTGGGACGCGCTGGCCGTCGCCCTGCATTCCGCGGCTACCTCCTACCAGGCGGAGGTCACGGCGCTGACCGGCGGGCCGTGGCTCGGGCCTGCGGCGGAGGCGATGGCGGCCGCGGCCGCCCCGTACGTGACCTGGACGCGCAGCGCCGCGGCGCAGGCCGAACAGACCGCCAACCAGGCCAAAGCCGCCGCGGCGGCGTACGAGGCGGCGTTCGCCGAAACGGTGCCGCCGCCGGTGATCGCGGCCAACCGCAGCCTGCTGATGTCCCTGATCGCGACGAACGTCTTCGGGCAGAACACGCCGGCGATCGCGACCACGGAGGCGCAATATTCGGAGATGTGGGCCCAAGACGCCGGGGCCATGTACGCCTACGCGGCGGCGTCGGCGGCGGCGGCGAGGCTGACGCCGTTCGCCCCGCCGGAACCGAGCACCGATTCGGGCGGATCGGTGCGGCAGGCCGCCGCCCTGACCCAGGCCGCAGGCACGTCGGCCGGCAAGGTGCAAAACGCCCTGTCGTCGGCACAAGCCTTCTCTGCGGCGCCCAATGCGCTGCTCAACCTCGCGAGCCCCCTCGATTTCGGCTTCGGCGGGCGGGACCTGCTGGGGCTGGCAGCCGACCTGAGCGCGGTGTTCGTCGACCCAGAAGTCGGCACGGCGGGGCTCGCCGCCGCCATCGTGGCGCTTCCCTACGACGTCTCCGGGGCGTTGACCGGTTTCCACACCGACGACATCGTCAGCGGCTGGGCGGGGGTCCAGTCCTGGCCCGGCTCGGCGCCGGTGCCCCCGACGCCTTTCCCGGTCATCACCAACCTGGCGGGGGGCTCGGCGGCGACGGCTTCCCTGGGCGAGGCCAATACGGTCGGCGCAATGTCGGTGCCGCCGGCCTGGGCGGCCGCCGCCCCCGCGGTGCGCCCGGCCGCTCTGGCCCTGCCCGCCACCACCGTGGGCGCCGCCGCTCCAGCCTCGTCCGCAGGCACCGGGAGCTTGTTCGGCGAGATGGCCGCGGCGAGCATGGCCGGGCGTGCCATAGCCGGCACGGGCGGCGCAGGTCGCGCGGAGCGAATCAGGGCCTCCACGCAGAAGGCGACCGAGGGTGCCCCCGCGGCGCCGCAAGTCCCGGCCGGTGGCCCGATCACCAGCATCGCCGCCGAGTTGCGCGAGCTGGCCTCCCTGCGGGACGCGGGGATCATCACGGAGGACGAGTTCCTCGAACAGAAGCAGCGGCTGCTCCCACACTGACGGTGTCGTGCACCCGTTTTCCGCGGCGACAAACGCGTCCGATATCGACAGATGTCGCGGTCAATTGTTTCGTATGATATTTGTATGCTGGTGCGTCATTTTAGGGTCGGTGTCGGTAGGAAGTTCGAAATTATCGTGCCGCTAACGCTCGCGTCACCAACACGGCATCATCTGGCTATATCGGCGACCCGAAATGCCAGCCTTTCGCTCTCTAGGTGCCTTTCACTTTGGATCTCGCCAAGCCGGTTCAGCTGCAGGACAGCGCCATCGAGTTGGCAATACGACCACGGAATAGTGGTCCGGCAACCTGTAGTGCGGGCACCGCAATTTTCTTAGTTTTAATATCTGTTCACGCCGCCCACTCATATACTGGCCCCACCCTCAACACCGACAAGAAAAGAAGGTCGTGAAATGCTTGCACCGCGTTTGCTGGCCAAACTGACGATTCCCGTGATGATTGGCGCTGCCCTGACCGCGAGCACCGCAATTGCCTCGGCCGACAGCACCGACGACGCCTACTTGACGAAATTGCACAACCTCGGGTTCACGTGGCCCTCGTCGAGTGACTCGGACATGATCGCGCTGGGACACGCGGTGTGCGCCGACCGGATGGCCGGCAAGACGCCGGATGCGATCGCCGCCGACCTGCATTCCGGCATGAGCGCGAAGGGCTTCTCGTTCGCCGACATGACCGGCTGGGTCAGCGCGGCGGAGTCGACGTACTGCCCGGGCTGATCGTTCTCAGACCCACCACCTGAGTTCCGCGCCCTGCCCGCATAGTCTGATCCAGACAATGCGGGCAGGGTCGCTAGGTGGGGACAGCCAGTGGAGCAGCCGACGGCCTTTTCAGGTCAAGCCGCGGGCGAGATGCGGGTTGAGAGCCTGCTTCGCTACCCGGTGAAGTCGATGCTCGGCGAGACCGTGCCGAGCATGTTCGTCGACGAACACGGCGCCGAGGGGGACCGCCGGCTTGCCCTCCTCGACACCACTACCGGTCACGTGGCCAGCGCCAAGAACGCCCGGCTCTGGCGCGGGCTGTTGAAGTGCACGGCCAGCCGCCACGACGGCGGGGTGCACATCGAGCTGCCCGACGGGACGAGGGTGGCGGCCGACGACCCTGGCATCGATGATCGGCTCTCGCAGCTGTTGGGGCGATCGGTCCGGCTGGTCACCCAGCGCCCCGACGGCGCGACGTTGGTGCGCCCGGACCCCGAGCAGCTGCTCGAACTGGGCCTGGACGCCGAAGTCGGCGGCCGCATCTTGGAGATCGCGCAGGCGACGCCGGGCGACTCGTTCACCGACGAAGCCCCGCTGCACGCGATCACGACCGCCACGCTCGAACACATCGGCGTCGAGGCCCTGCGGTATCGCCCGAACCTGGTGGTCGCGACGCCGCCGGGTTGCCCTCCCTATGTGGAGAACGACTGGGTCGGCGGTGAGATCGCGGTCGGCGAGGCGAGGCTGCGTGTCCTGACGGCAACGTCGCGCTGCGTCGTACCGACGCTCGAGCACGGCCCACTGCCGCGCGCCGCGCAGGCGCTCCGCACACCCGCCGCCGAAAACCGTTGGGATACGGGCGGTCACGGCGCTCAGCCGTGCGCGGGTGCATATCTGGCGGTGGTGACCGGTGGCGTCATCCACGTCGGTGACCCCGTCACGATCGGCCGGTAGGCCGTTCAATCACCGATCGCCGCGAAGTCCACCCAGAGATGGCGTGGCCCGCGGAACACCTGATTGTGCCGGTATTGCGGCGGGTCGACCACCAGCTTCGGAGAGTCGACGCGACGCACGAAGACCTCCAGCGCCAGGTTGACCTCCAGCCGCGCCAGCGGACCGCCCATGCAGGTGTGAATGCCGCTGCCCCAACCGAAATGCTCGTTGTCGGGCCGCAGCGGATCGAAGCGATCCGGGCTGTCGAACCGACGCGGGTCCCGGTTGGCGGCGGCGTAAATCAGATACACCGCCGAGCCCGCGGGGATCACGGTTCCGCCGACCTCGATGTCGGCGGTCGCACTGCGGCTGGGAAAGAACTGCACCGCCGACTGCAGCCGTTGCACCTCTTCGATGACGCGGGGAATGAGCTCGGGGCGCCGCCGAACCAGTTCCCACGAGCCGGGATTGCGCAGCAGCGTCATCACGCAGTTGCTGATGGTGTTGACCGTCGAGTCGTGACCGGCCACGAGCAGCAGCATCGCGTTGGATGTCGCCTCCTGCAACGACATCGGGCCGTCCGGGCCGTCATCGTGCAGCAAACTGGACAGCAAGCCGTCGCCCGGGTTCGTCGCATACCTGCGCACCAGGTCGCCCAGATACGCCAGCAAGGCGGCGGTGCCCGCGCGGCCCCGCTCGGCGAGCGCGCGCCCTTCCTCGGTGGCGCCCTCCGGACCCAGGTCGAGGCCCATCATGAAGTCGAAGATCCAGGAGTGAAACATCGGCTCGTCTTCGACGGGTACGCCAAGGATCTTGCAGATGACGGCGACGGGGATCGGGTAGGCGAATTCCTCCACCACGTCCACGCGGGTGGCGCCGCGCGCCTTGGTTTTGTCGAGGAGGTCGTTCGCCAGCCGCACGACAAGCGGTTCCATGTCGGGAATGACGTCGGGGGAATGCGGGGGGCCGAAGTGGCGCATGACCTGGCGCCGGGCCCGGTCGTGATCGGGCGGGTCGGAGACGATGATGCTCGGCTCGCGGCCGTAGGCCTGCATGTGTCCGCTGCCGGGCTCGGGGTCGGGCTTCTCGACGCCGAAATCCGCTGGGCTGCGGCGAATGTCGGAGCTGATTCGCGGGTCGTGGGCCAGGATGAGCAACTCGGGATAGCCGGTGACCACGTAGGTCTTGTCGGCGACCTTGGCTACCGGCGCCTTGCGCAGCTCTTCGAAATACGGGTAGGGGTTCGGCCGGTTCTCGAACTTCATCGCTTCGGCCCAGGCGGTCGCGGCGTCCAATGTCGTCTCCCGTCAGCGGATCCGGGGCCGGAATTCGGCGCCCCGCGAGGTCGGGTCGTGCCCGGTGAGCACCACGTCGGGGATGTCCGTCCGTTCGCGCGGGTCGGGGAATCGGGCCGGCATCGGCTCGAAGATGGCGGGACGGTCGTAGCCCGGTGGCGGCGGCGGAAACGGGGCGGATCGCTCGATGAGGGAGGCGTAGTAGGGCAGCCACTTGCCGTGGTTGAACGTCACCGCGCCGACGACGCGGCCCCGGTGACCGTAGGCGGCCGCGAAGCGGCGTTGCTCGACCGAGCCCTGGGTGAAGACGATCTCGTCGCCGAACGAGCACACGCCGACGCTCTTGATGTTGACGCCGAACTGCCCGGACCAGAACGAGGGCAGTGGCAGGTGCGGCCGACGTCCCGTCTCGACGCTGATCATGTTGTTGGCCGCCACCGCGGCACCGAAAACGGCGTTGTCCCAATGCTCTTGCGACATGAACTGGTACTCGTAGAGCACGTGCGGGGCGCGCGCCACGTCGCCGGCGACGAAGATGTTGTCGGTCACCACGCCGTTGATGTCGAACGCGCGGCAGCCGGCGTCGCAGGCCACCCCCCAAAATCCGCTCGCGAGCTGCGCCCCCTCGAGCCATTCAACGTTGCGGATCGAGCCCAGTGAGGCCACGACGACGTCGACCTCGAGCACCGTGCCGTCGGACAGGCGGGCGGCGCGGACGTGGCCGTCGGCGTCACCGTCGAGGCCGTCGACCGCGACACCGGTGCGCAGGTCGACGCCCGCCTCGATCTGCATCTGCGCGGCGATGTCGCCGATCACGCCGCCCAGGGCGCCCGTCAGGGGTGCCTTGCCGCGCTCGGCGACGCTCACCGGTAGATCGAGATCGCGGCACACCGAGGCGATCTCCGATCCCACGAAACCCGAGCCGACGATGAGCACCCGGCGCGGCCGCGCCTTCAGGGCCGCTGCCAGCTTCGCCGCGTCGTCGCAGGTGCGCACGGTGAACAGCCCCTCCAGAGCTGCCTCTTCGGGGTTGAACCAGGGCCGCGCCCTGGTGCCGGTGGCGATCAGCAGCCGGTCGTAGTCGACCTTCTCGCCGTTGGCCAGCAACACCTGGCGATTGGACCGGTCCAGCCCCACCGCCGCCACGCCGAGCCGCCACTGCGCGTCGACGGGACGCAGGCGGGGAAGCTTGGTGTGGTCGGCGGGCACCCAGCCCTTCAGAACCTGCTTGGACAACGGCGGTCGGTCGTAGGGTTCGTGGGGCTCGTCGCCGATGATGGTCAACTGGCCCCGAAACCCCGTCTCGCGCAGCGCTTCCGCGGCGCGCAAGCCGGCCAGGGAGGCTCCCACGATGACGATCCGGCCCTCGGCTCTGAACGTGTCGACCAGCTGGCTGACCAACGAACCCGTGCTCATACGGTGTCCCGGTCCGACGGCGGATCCACTTCGAGGATGATCGCCTGCACCGGGCAGGAAGCCGCCGCACGCAATACCCGCTGCCGCGCGGAATCGTCGGGATTCGGGTCGTAGGCGAGCGCTTCTTCACCGACGAGCTGCAGTACGTCGGGCGCCAGCGGGACGCACTGCGCGTAGCCCTGGCACTTGTTGAGATCGACGACCAGCCGCATGCCCCGACCTTCCGCCCGTCGGCTACCAGCATTCTTTGAGGGCAGACTACTTCGCGGCGGGCGCCCGCCACAGGGTTCACGAAAGATTCGCGCCCAGTGCGACCGGGTCCGGCGCGCGTCAGTCAGGCACCCAGATTGCGCAGCGCTGTTCCTTGGCGAAACCCAGATAGCTCACGCCGCTCCCTCCGTTGGGGCGTTGCATTCCCGCCCAGGACGGGCCCAAAACGGGAGGCCGCGTTTACTCCGCCGATGGGCGGCACATCCCGCCGCGATCGCGTTGGGTGTGCGAGGAATTGCGGCGCCAGGGGCCGCCGTCTACGCGTCGGTGCGCGGGGTGGGACTCTGCGCCGATTCCCATTTCGACTCGAGCGATCGGGTCACCGTCGTACCGGCGGCCAGGTGGAGCTGGAAGGTTTCCCCGTCGCCGGCCTCGAACGTGAGGAGGTAGCCGCCCTCGGTGGCGTCCTTGAACACCACCTTGTAAGGCTGTTCACCAGAGCCGCGGTCGACGGCGATGATGTCGCCTGGGGTGACGTCGTCGATGGGGTCGTTACCGGAGACTTTGGACATGCCTTCGACGGTAACCGATCGGAAACGCGCTGCGCAGCGCGATACCGTCCGGCGCGCGACTTCCGTTGAGCTGCTGGGCAATTCACTCGCCGAGAGCGCCGATCCGGGCGAACCAACAGGTGGTGACCCAGGTCACAGCCGGGTTTGATCGGCGATATCGGTGGCCTGGTGGAGCGCGGGACGGCGCCCGCCGAACGCAGCGGCGCGCTGGGCCGCGCCGCGCACCTGGACGCGAAGACGCGACCAGGAAGGAACAGGCCGACGCCAGGCTGAAGGGCGTCCGCGACGAGGCGGTCGAGGACCGCCAAGAAAGCGCAGGCGGCCGCCCGGCGGGGGATCAAGAGGCCTGCGAGACCGCCGAGCAACGCAACCGTGCGGCAACGCAGTCGGCCCGGGCCGACACGCGCACCGAGGCGGAGCGCGTCGCGCAGCCGGCGGGCGCCGAGAAGCAACGGCGCCGAGGGGAGCGCGCGAAAGGCTGGCGTGTTCAGGCGCGCGCCGGCGGCCCCTGGTTGATCTTGTTGGCGGCGAACGTGGCGGCCTGGTTGGTCATCCCGGCGTCGATGTAGGAGACGTGCGCCATGATGTTGCCGCCGCCGGAACAGATCGGGTCGTCGGGGGCACACAAGCTGAGGGTCTTGGATCCGTACGCCGGATTGATCGTCGGAAGCGGCTGGCCGCCCCACAGCATGGACGAGAACCCGCTGCTGGGCTCCCCGAACAGCGCGACGGCGGCGACGTGATCGGCGACCGACGGCGGCATCGCGTTGGTGGCCAGATCGATCACCGTTGAGCCTTGGGAGTACCCGCCGAGCACGATCCTCGAGTTCGGGCAGCTGGCGACGGTGTCCTGGATGTGGGTGCTCGCGTCGTTGGAGCCGGCGTTCGCGCTGTTGTGGTAGTCGTCGTTGGCCGGGTAGTTGACCGCGTAGACGTCGACGGACTTCCCGCCGAGCTGCGAGGTGAGCGAATCCACGAAAGCCTGGCCGATGTTGCCCAGCCCGGGCTCCTGATGCGTGCCCCGGGCGAAGACCACCGAGACGTCGGAGCAGGCATCGGCGGCGGCGGTGGGGAGGGCGACCGGGACGCTCAGCGCTGCCCAGGTCGTCGCCACCGAGACACCGACAATACGACCAAATCTGCGTGCACTCATGGCGGAAATCCTGTCACACCGCCGGTCCCGGCGGTCCCGGCGGTTGGCGCTACCGCGCCCCCACCACCTCGGCGCGCCGAATCATCTTGCAGCACAAGGGTTGTCGGCCTGCGGCAGCCGGATGCGGATGGGGCCGCTCCAGTCGTCGTCGGGATCGACGACGTTGCCGCGCTGCGTGATC
Organism: Mycobacterium sp. E735; assembly: GCF_001666955.1. NCBI lineage: Bacteria > Bacillati > Actinomycetota > Actinomycetes > Mycobacteriales > Mycobacteriaceae > Mycobacterium > Mycobacterium sp. E735. The sequence goes on from NZ_LZIX01000190.1 coordinate 55,420, forward strand.
TGCACGTCGCCCGATCTGGCCAGCTTCCGCGCGGCGTCGCGGGCGGCGGCCATCAAGTCGCGCCAGTTCTCGCCGCCCACGGCCCGGGCGGCGTCCGAAGGGCAGATGCTGCTCCGCGGGCCTCGATGCTCGGTCAACGCGCGGATCGACGATTCCAGCCGCCGCCCGATCGGCCCGGCTCCGAGAGCGATCTCGGCGTGGTCGGCGCCGGGACCACGACCAGCAAGGACCCGGCCGAGTTCGGCGCGCAATCGCTCACCCACCCAACCAGTGAAGGGCAACGCGGCGGTGTCCGCCACCACGTCCTCAAACCTCGGTCCGTGCGCGCCGGTGCAGCCGCTGGGTGCAGGACCTGACCGATCTGCTCGCGGCCGAACTGCCGTCCTGCCGGTTGCGCTCCGCGTTGTGCCGGCTAGCGGCCGCGCCACTGGGGCTTGCGCTTCTCGGCCCACGCCCGCAGCCCCTCGGCGACGTCCTCGGTCGCCCCGGCCACCTTGCGCATGGTCTCGCCGAAGCGGACCGCCTCGATCCAGCCCATGTTCGCCGTGCGCCACGCCACCTCTTTGGTGGCGCGTTGCGCCAGGGGAGCGGCCTCGGTGAGCGTCCGCGCCCACGCCCGGGCCTCGGCCTGCAGCTCGTCGGGATCCACCAGCTTCCAGACCAGACCGACCTCCTTGGCCCGCGCCGCGCTCATCGGCTTACCGGTCAGCAGGAGTTCCATGGCATTGGCCCAGCCGATCCGCTGGGGCAGCCGGATGGCCCCGACTATGGTCGGCACCCCGATCGACACCTCGGGAAAGGAGAAGCTGGCTTCGGTGCTGGCGATGACGAAGTCGCAGAACAGCACCCCGGTCACGCCGTAGCCGATGCACGGCCCGTGTACCGCCGCGATGGTCGGCTTGAACAGCTCCATCCCGGATTCGAAGGAGTTGATGGTCGGCTTCTCCCAGAAGGTGCCGCCGAAGGTACCGACCGATCCCTCGCCGTCCTTGAGGTCGCCGCCCGCGCAGTACACGTCGCCGTTGGCCGTCAGGATCGCGACCCAGGCGTCCAGATCGTCGCGGAACCGCTCCCACGCCGCATTCAAGTCCCGGCGGAGGGCGCCGTTGATGGCGTTGCGAGCCTCGGGCCGGTTGAGGGTGATGGTGGCGATGTGGTCGGCCAGCTCATAGGTGACGAGGCTCATGGGTTCACCCTAGGGCGGCCGACGGTCGATGCGGCCCGCGCCTATCCTGGCCAAAGTGGCCGAATTGTCCGTCGCGGAACTGCGCGCCCGCCTCGACGGTCTGACCACCCGCGACGCCGCACGCCTGGGTAGGCGCCTGAGGAACCTGCGGGGCGCGCAACCCGACGTACGGCGGCAATTCGCCGAGCAGATCGCGAACGCCGAGGCACTCGTCGCCACCCGGCGGGCCGCGGTGCCGGCGATCGCCTTCCCCGACCTCCCGGTCAGCGAGCGGCGGCAGGAGATCGCCGACGCGCTGCGCGCCAACCAGGTCGTGGTCGTCGCCGGCGAGACCGGCTCGGGCAAGACCACCCAACTGCCCAAGATCTGCCTTGAGGCCGGCCGGGGAATCCGGGGAACCATCGGGCATACCCAGCCCCGGCGGCTGGCCGCGCGCACCGTCGCGCAGCGCATCGCCGACGAACTGGGCAGCCCGCTGGGCGAGACGGTCGGCTACACCGTCCGGTTCACCGACCAGGTCAGCGACCACACCCTGGTCAAGCTGATGACCGACGGCATCCTGCTCGCCGAGATTCAGCGCGACCGCCGGCTGCTGCGCTACGACACGCTGATCCTCGACGAGGCCCACGAGCGCAGCCTGAACATCGACTTCCTCCTGGGTTACCTGCACGAGCTGCTGCCGCGCCGTCCCGACCTGAAGGTCATCGTCACCTCGGCGACCATCGAGCCGCAGCGGTTCGCGGACCACTTCGGCGGCGCGCCGATCGTGGAGGTTTCCGGACGGACGTACCCGGTGGAGATTCGCTACCGGCCGTTGGAGGTTCCGGTGTCGAGCGGTACAGCCGACGACCCGGACGACCCCGATCACGAGGTCGTGCGCACCGAGACCCGAGACGAGGTCGAGGCGATCGTCGACGCGGTCGGGGAACTGGAGGCCGAGCCCGCCGGCGACGTCCTGGTGTTCCTCTCGGGTGAACGCGAAATCCGTGATACGGCAGAGGCTTTGGGCGGACTGAGAAATACCGAGGTGCTTCCCCTGTACGCCCGGCTGCCCACCGCCGAGCAGCAGAAGGTGTTCGCGCCCCACACCGGGCGCCGGGTCGTGCTGGCGACCAACGTGGCCGAGACGTCGCTGACCGTGCCCGGCATCCGCTACGTCGTCGACCCCGGCAACGCCCGCATCTCGCGGTACAGCCGCCGCCTGAAGGTGCAGCGGCTGCCGATCGAACCCATCTCGCAGGCGTCCGCCGCGCAACGGGCCGGCCGCTGCGGCCGCGTCGCTGCCGGGGTGTGCATCCGCCTGTATTCCGAGGAGGACTTCGCGGCCCGTCCGCGGTACACCGAGCCCGAGATCCTGCGGACCAACCTCGCCGCGGTGCTGTTGCAGATGGCGGCGCTGCGGCTCGGCGAGGTGGAGAACTTTCCGTTCCTCGACCCGCCGGACCGGCGCAGCATCCGCGACGGGGTGCAACTGCTGCAGGAGTTGGGGGCGTTCGACGCCCACGGCGCCATCACCGACCTCGGGCGCCGACTGGCGCGGCTGCCCGTGGACCCCCGGCTGGGCCGGATGATCTTGCAGGCCCAGGCCGAGGGTTGCGTGCGTGAGGTGCTGGTGTTGGCCGCCGCGCTGACCATTCCCGACCCGCGGGAACGTCCCACCGACCGCGAGGAGGCGGCGCGCCAGAAGCACGCCCGCTTCACCGACGACGGTTCCGACTTCCTGTCCTACCTCAACCTCTGGCGATACCTACAAGAGAAACGAAAAGCGCTGACCGGCAACGGCTTTCGCCGGATGTGCCGAGACGAGTTCCTGCACTACCTGCGCATCCGCGAGTGGCAGGACCTGGTCGGGCAACTGCGCAGCATCGCCCGCGACCTGGGCGTCGTCGAAGACGCCGCATCCGCGGAGCCGGCCGAACCGGCGCGGGTGCACGCGGCGCTGCTGGCCGGCTTGCTGTCGCATATAGGGATGCGCCGAGAGGACGGGCGCGAGTATCTGGGCGCGCGGAACTCGCGCTTCCTGCTCGCGCCGGGCTCGGCGCTCACCAAACGGCCGCCGCGCTGGGTGGTCGTGGCGGAACTGGTCGAAACCAGCCGCCTCTACGGGCGCACCGCCGCGCGGATCCAGCCCGAGGTGGTCGAGCGGGTCGCGGGCGATCTGGTGCAACGCACCCACAGCGAGCCGCATTGGGACGCCAAGCGCGGCGAGGTGATGGCCTACGAGCGGGTGACGCTCTACGGCCTGCCACTGGTCGCGCGCCGTCGCGTCGGGTATGCCCACGTGGAGCCGGCGGTGGCGCGGGAGCTGTTCATCCGGCATGCGCTGGTGGAGGGGGACTGGCAGAGCCGCCACCGCTTCCTCCGCGACAACGCGCGGCTGCGCGCCGAGCTCGAGGAGCTCGAGGAGCGGGCCCGCCGCCGCGACCTACTTGTCGGTGACGATGAGGTCTACAGGTTCTATGACGCGCGCGTGCCCGCGGATGTCGTGTCGGCGCGCCACTTCGACGCGTGGTGGCGCAAGCAGCGCCACAAGACACCACAGCTGCTCACGTTCACTCGTGACGACCTGTTGCGCACCGGCGACACGGCCGACGCCGAGCGGCCGACCGTCTGGCGTTCGGGTGATGTCGCGCTGCCGCTGACCTACCGGTTCGAGCCGGGCGCCGCCGACGACGGCGTCACGGTGCACGTGCCGATCGACGTGCTCGCGCGGTTGGGCGGTGACGAGTTCGCCTGGCAGGTGCCGGCGCTGCGCGAGGAGCTGGTGACCGCGCTCATCCGATCACTGCCAAAGGACCTGCGCCGCAACTTCGTTCCCGCCCCCGACACCGCGCGTGCCGTGCTGGCTGGGATCGACCCGGCGGGGGAGCCGCTGCTGGAGGCGTTGCGGCGCGAACTACGCCGACGCACCGGGGTTTCGGTCCCGGTCGACGCCTTCGATCCGGACAAGCTTCCGGCGCACCTGCGGGTGACCTTCGCGGTCGAGTCCGGTGACGGCACCGAGGTCGCCCGCGGCAAGGACCTGGTCGCGTTGCAACAACGGCTGGCCGCGCCCGCCCGCCGGGCCGTCGCCCTGGCGGTCGCCGCCGAGCTGGAACGGACCGGCCTGCGCGGCTGGCCCGACGACCTCGACGCGGTGCCACCCGTCATCGAGCGAACGGTCGACGGACGTACCGTCCGCGGGTTTCCCGGTTTCGTCGACGCCGGCGGCGCCGTCGACCTGCGGGTGTTCGCGAACCCGTTGGAGCGAGACGGTGCGATGGGGCCGGGCATGCGCCGCTTGGTGCGGCTGAGCGTGCCGTCCCCGGTCAAAACCATTGAGCGGCAATTGGATCCGCGCACACGGCTCGTGCTCGGCGCGAACCCGGATGGCTCCCTGGCCGCGCTCCTCGAGGACTGCGCCGACGCGGCGACGGACGCGCTGCTGGCCGGTCCGGTGTGGAACAGGGACGAGTTCGCCGCGCTGCGCGATGGCGCGGCCGGGGCGCTGGCGCCGGCGACCGCCGACATCGTGGCCCGCGTGCAGCAGGTGCTGGCGGCCGCGCAGGACGTGCGGCTGCTCCTGCCCGGTGCGCCCGCGCCCGCGCAGGCCGACGCGATCGCCGACGTCCAGGCTCAGCTGGGCCGGCTGTTGCCGCCGGCGTTCGTCACGGCCACGGGTCGCGCCCACCTGTCCGACCTAGTCCGCTACCTGACGGCAATCCGCCGGCGCCTCGAGCGGCTGCCGTCCGCGGTCGAGGCGGACCGGGATCGGATGCGGCGGGTGCACGCCGTGCAGCACGCCTACGAAGAACTGGCGCACACGCTGTCACCCGTGCGGCGGGCGGCGGAGGACGTCCGCGACGTTGCGCGGCAGATCGAGGAATTGCGGGTCAGCCTGTGGGCGCAGCAGCTGGGCACGCCACGGCCGGTGAGCGAGCAGCGGATCTACCGCGCCATCGAGGCGCTGCGCGACAGTCCGTGAATTACCTTCCCACTCTCAACCTATAGCGCACTGGGGGGCTTGCGGCAAGGCCAGGGTGATGCCGCACAATCGCTGGCCGAAGCCATTTTTCGCTCTACAGCAGGGGGTTGGGAGTGCTGTCACCCAGGAATGTCGAACATGCGGTGCTGATAGCCGGAGGCGGCCCGACGGGACTGATGCTGGCCGGTGAATTGGCGTTGGCGGGGGCCGATGTGGCGATCCTCGAGCGGCGCCCCGACCGGAATCTCATCGGTGCGCGCGCCGGGGGTCTGCATGCGCGCACGATCGAGGTGCTCGATCAGCGCGGCATCGCCGACCGGTTTCTCGCCCGGGGCCAGGTCGCCCAGGTCGCCGGGTTCGCCCAGATTCGGCTGGACATCAGCGACTTTCCCACCCGGCATCCGTACGGTCTTGCCCTGTGGCAGAACGAGATCGAAAGCATCCTCGCCGACTGGGCAAACGAGCTCGGGGTGCGAATGCATCGGGGACAAGAGGTGACGGGCATCGCCCAGGACGCCAGCGGTGTTGACGTCACGTTGTCCGATGGCCGTTCCATGCGAGGCGGATACCTCGTCGGCTGCGACGGCGGCCGTAGCGTCGTCCGGAAAGCCGCCGGTATCGATTTCCCGGGCTGGGAGCCGACGACCAGCTACCTGCTCGCAGAGGTCGAAATGGATTACGGCACCGGCGATTCGCCCGAGTGGGGCATTCGCCACGACGCGCTCGGCGTCCATTCTCTGGCCGCGTCCGAGGGCGGCGGGCGGGTTCGTGTCATGGTCACCGAGCGGCACCTGGGACCAAACAGCGAACCCACGCTGGACGACCTGCGTGAGGGGCTCATCGCGGTCTACGGCACGGACTACGGGATCCACAGTCCCGCTTGGCTTTCCAGGTTCACCGACACGGCGCGACAGGCCGCGAGCTATCGCGCGGGGCGTGTCCTGCTGGCCGGCGACGCCGCGCATGTGCACCACCCGGTGGGCGGACAGGGTCTGAACACCGGTGTACAGGACGCGGTCAACCTGGGCTGGAAGCTGGGACAGGTGGTCGACGGCACGTCACCCGACAGCCTGCTCGACACCTACCACGCCGAACGGCACCCGGTCGCCGCGCGCGTGCTGCGCAACGCGGTCGCGCAGATGGCGCTCCTGCGCCCCGACGACCGCACCAAGGCCTTGCGCGACACCATGTCCGACGTCCTCGGCATGGACGAACCACGCAAACGGTTCGCCGCGATGATGTCGGGCCTGGACATCCGCTACGACCTCGGCGACGGACACCCGCTGCTCGGACGCCGAATGCCCGATCTCGACGTCGTCAGCGCCGACGGCCCGCTGCGGGTCTACTCGCTGTTACACCGCGCCGAGCGCCGGAAGCTCCCAACCACCGGCGTATTCCGCGTCGATCGTCTGGACCCGGCCGATATCGAATCG
>NZ_LZIX01000191.1:0-15358 GCF_001666955.1 Mycobacterium sp. E735
CTTCGACGCCGACCGGCGGCACCTGAGTGCGGTCGCGTTCCAGCTGTTGGGCTCGGCCGCCGATGCCGAGGACGCGGTCCAGTCGGCGTGGCTGAAGGCCAGCCGCGCGGATTACGGCGCGGTCGACAACCTCACCGGCTGGTTCACCACCATCACCGCCCGCGAGGCGTACGACCAGCTCCGCGTCCTCGGCATCGGCGGCCGAGCCCAACAGCTGGAACGCGACCGCACTCAGGTGCCGCCGGTCGGCGTCGAAGCGCCGCGCGAGATCGGCCAAATTCTTATGCGCGCTCATGGGTCACCTTTTCCGCAGAGGAACCGTCAAGAAAATGACCGAGTCCATCGAGCCCTCTGTTGCAAAGGAGGCCAGCACCATGACCTTATCGATTGTGCGCCGCGGAACGCGCGGCCACCGTTCGGCTCCCCGCCGCGAAACCGGCTGCCGGGCAGGGGTTTGGCACCCATGACCACCGCATGCGTCGTGATCACGGTGTTTACCGCCGCCATCACCGCCGGGATCGCCGTGGCCGACCTCGTCCCCGCCAGGTTCGTGCTGGCGAACTCGGCCGAAGTCGGGGTGCCGCGGTCGTGGCTGCCGGCGCTGGCGACGGTCAAGCTGGCCGGGGCGGCCGGACTCGTCGTGGGAGTTGTCGGGCTGCGCGCCTTGGGAATCGCGGCCGCTATCGGCCTGGTGCTGTTTTTCGTCGGCGCGGTCGTGACCCACCTGCGGGCCCACGTGCTGTACAACATCGCGTTTCCCGGCGCCTACTTGTGCCTATCGGCGGCGACGCTCGCGCTGATGGTCGTGCACTGAGCCCCGCTAGCTGGGCAAGCGGTCTTTGACGAGTTGGTCTTGTTTGCGGGCCATGTCCAGCACGACATCCCGCGGGGCGGGATCGTTGGGCGGGCTGTCGAACTCCAGGTCGACGCCCACCCTGCTCTCGGCGAATGTCACGTAGGTCACCGATTTTGAGTTGTCGGGCGAGGTTCCCACCGCGATCAGTCCGTTGGTGCCGACCTCGAATGGCTGCGGGGCGCCGGTGACGTATTTGCCGAACGACTGGGCGCGCTCCTTGGCCTGCTGCGCGGCGGTCGCCGGGTCGGTGAACACGACGACTAGGTCGTCGATGCTGCGTGTGTGGTCGGGATTGATGAACGTCACCCCGGCGCCGGCGACGCCACCGGGATTCTGCGTGGGGGGACCTGTCGTTCCGACGTCGATGCCGACGTCGCTCGCCTGAAGGAGGAGGTACGTGTAGTCGCCCAGTGGTGCACTTCCGGACGTCGGGCCGCTCGTCGTCGTCGACGCTGTCGAACTCGACGTCGCCGTCGACGACGAAGTCGTTTTCGACGAGCTTGACGACGCAGAGGTGCTTTCCTTTCCGCCGCAAGCCGTGACAACGCTCAGCGCGGCGGTGAATGCAATTCCCGCGCCGAAGATCCGCACCATACCCATCGTCGACTCCCTTCGGGGACAGCTATTTGTACGGCACCGTCGCGCTCCGGGCAATATGTCGACGCCGGTTTTGAGCAAATTTGCCGGCGCTGGTGGACCGCGGGACCCTCAGGCCGGGAAGTAGCGGATTCGGTTGATGGCATTCGGCCGCCACGTCATGTCGGCGAAGATGATGGCCCGCCCGCGAGTGGAGGTCAGCGAAACCACCACTGTGCTGCCCGCGCCGATCATCTTCGTGCCGCCGGCGCCGTCGAGTTGCTCGACGAGCCCGGCGAGGTCGAGTACCTCGTCGTCGCCGAGAGTTATTGCAGTGCTTGGGGTTAGCGCTCTGGCAGCCGCGTCTCGATCCCCGGCCGTGGCGGCGTCGAGGAACGCCCGCACCGACTGCTTGTGCCGCGCACCGACCCGCCGGAATGCCGCGATGAAGCCCACCGCGCCGCTCAGTCGCTGATTGTTCAACAGGCCTCGTGACAGTTGCAGCCCGGGCGGCACCGCGCGTGGTCCGGTTCGCAGGAATTGGCGCATCATGGCGGGGAGTTCCCAGTAGGCCCGGAGTTCGCCAATGCGCCAGTCGCCGTTGACCTCTAGCAGGTCGTAGCGCAGGAACGCGGGGATGTACATGGTGACGCCGGAACCCATGGCGACCTCCAGCTCGAGGTCACGCAGGACCGCCGTGCCGAAGACGATGTCGAGGTCGCGGTGGAATGTGATGTCGCGCGGGCCGATGAAGGTGTCATAGAAACGGCCGATCCGTTCCCGACCGACGTGCGGACGCGAGCCGACCGGGTCCTCGACGCGGCCGTCGTCGGCGAACAGCCCCACCCAGCCTTCGCGGTCGTGCGCGGCGGCCGCCCGCGGCGAGCGCTCGACGGCGGCGAGGAGGCGTTCCCGCTCCGGTGCCACCCCCATCACTGTCCCCTGACCAGCTCGACGCCCGCGGACCGCATTTCCGCCAGCGCCCGCGCGGCCGAATCCGGGGCCACAGCCGCGGTCAGGTCCACCAACACCCTGGTGGTCAGGCCGGCCCGCGCGGCGTCCTCGGCCGTGGCCCGCACGCACTGTTCCGTGGCGATGCCGACCACGTCGACCTCGTCGATCCCATGCCGCCGCAACCAGTCCAGCAGCGTGGTCCCGCTCTGGTCGACCCCTTCGAACCCGCTGTATGCCGCGGCGTAGGCGCCCTTGCGGAAGACCGCCTCGATCCGGCTGGTGTCGAGGTCGGGGCGAAAGTCCGCGCCCGGGCTGCCGGCGATGCAGTGCGGTGGCCACGTCGATGAGTAGTCCGGCCGGTGGGAGAAGTGGTCGCCCGGGCGAACGTGGTAATCCTGGGTTGCTACGACGTGCCGGTATCCCGGCTCGCCGGCCAGGTAGCCGTTGATGGCGGCCGCCACGGCGGCGCCGCCGGGGACCGGGAGCGAGCCGCCCTCGCAGAAGTCGTTTTGCACGTCGACGATGATCAACGCCCTCACGGCTTTCACCCTATCGGTGTCGCCCCGGATGGCGCCTCAGCTGCACGTATGGGCTGGGCGGTTTGTCCGTCAACGAGTCGGGTAATCCCCCGGCCATGGTGATCCGGAGAATCGCGCGCCCATTGCTTTCAGTTGCCTTCATCGGCCAAGGAGTCAACTCCCTGCTCAACCCCAAGTCGGCGGCGGCGGCCGCCGCGCCGGCAGTGGATGGTTTGCAGGCGCTGCCGAATTCGGTGAGCGGGGCCATCCCGAGCGACCCGGAGACGTTCGCGCAAATCAACGCCGCCGTCCAGATCGGCGGCGGCCTGCTGCTGGCCACCGGCAAGCTGCCGCGCGTCGCGTCGGCGGCGCTCGCCTTCACCGTGCTGCCGGCCAACCTCGGGGCGCACTCGTTCTGGAACGAAAGCGACCCGCAGGCCAAGGCGCAGAAGCGCCAGCAGTTCCTCACCGACCTCAGCCTGGTCGGCGGGTTGCTGATCGCGTCGGCGGACACCGCGGGCAAGCCGTCGCTCGGATGGCGCGGCCGGCGCGCGGCGGAGCGGCTCTCCGAGCGGGTGTCGTCGGCGCTGCCCGGCTCCGATGACGGCTTCGACACGGACTTCTCGGAGTTGGGCGAGAAGATCGTGCACGGCCTGCAGGTCGGCGCCGAGCGCGGCCGCGAATTGGCGAGCACCGCCGCGGAACGGGGGGCGCCGTACGCCGAGGCCGCGCTCGAACGCGGCCGCGAATTCGCCAGCACCGCCGCCGATCGAAGCAAGCCGCTGGCCAAGAAGGCCCGCAAGCGCGGCGAAGAACTCGCCGACGAAGCCGCCGACTGGGCCGCGCCACTCGCCAAGAAGGCCCGCAAGCGCGGCGAAGAACTCGCCGACGAAGCCGCCGACTGGGCCGCGCCACTGGCCAAGAAGGCGCGCAAGCGTAGCGAGAAGCTGGCGAAGAAGGCGCGTAAGCGCGGCGAAGAACTGGCCAGCACGGCTGTGGACCGCGGCGAGGACCTCGCCGACACCGCCCGCGCCCGCGGCACCTACCTTGCCGAGACGGCCCGCGCACGAGGCGGCTACCTGGCCGACACCGCACGCGAAAGGGTCGGCGAGCAGGTCAAGGCCGGCCGTCGCAAGCTGTCCTGACCGGTCATCCGTCCTCGTGTAGGAAGCCGTCGACGATCGCGTCGACGTCCTGATCGACATCGACGGTTGCGCCGGCCTCGTCGCCGCCCAGCGGTTCCAGCGCGTCGAATTGCGAGCGCAACAGCGCGGGCGGCATGAAATGGCCCGTGCGGGCCGCCAGCCGACCGCCGATGAGCGCGGGCGAACCGGCGAGGTGCAGGAATTCGACCTGCGGGCAGTGCGCGCGCAATTGGTCGCGGTACCTGCGCTTCAACGCCGAGCAGCTGACCACCCCGCCGCCGCGGTGCCCGGCCAGCCACTCACCGACCTTTTCCAGCCAGGGGTAGCGGTCGTGGTCGTCGAGCGGTTCCCCGGCCGCCATCTTGGCGATATTGGCCCGCGGGTGCAGGGTGTCGGCGTCCACGAAGGGGACCTGCAAGCGGCGCGCGAGCGCGACTCCCACGGTCGACTTGCCCGATCCGGAAACGCCCATCACCACGACGGGGCCCCGTCCGCTCACTCGGACCGTTCGGCCAGGTTGCGGTTCCATTCCAGCCAGCCGGCGCCGTTGCGTCCGTCGGCGGTCCGGACGCTCGCCCAGACGCGCGGGAACTGACTCACCCGCCCGTCCGCGGCGATCAGACGCACCGGCGCCTGGCCGCGGACCTGAACGTCCGCGGTGATCTCGCCGGGGTTGAGCGCCAAGGTGGCGCGGAGTGGTAACCCGTTGGCGCCGAACGATTCTCGTGAATCCACCGTTTGCAGCTCGGTGACCGTTCCCGCGGCATCCTGGGAGTAGCCGATGCTGAATGCCGGTGCGCCGGGAATCCGGATGTTGACGCCGTGCAGATGGGTGCCGTCGTCCAGGTGCAGCGCGCTCCAAATCCAGTCCATGCTCCACCAGTCGCGCACGCCCCAGGAGTGATCGCGCTGGCCGGGGACCGACTCAAGGCGGTAATTGGTGTCGTCGATGGTGACCGTGCCCGAGACCGTGCATGGGATCTCGTAACGCGTCGTCAACCGGTACTTGTACGGGATGCCGTCGGTGGCCCACACCAGGCTCATCGTCATCTCGACGGGGGTGCCGGGCTCTCCGCGCAACAGCGCCGACGGATCGGGGTACGACTGGGCGTGGGCACGCAGGTCGACGCGGTAGGTCTGCAGCGGGGTGGTCGCGGAGTGGCCGAGCTCGAAGGAATCGCTGCGCACGTCCCACGGATCCGCCGGCAGCGGTACTTGCGCGTCGACGGCCACGGTGGGCATGTCGGGGCCGCACAGCAGCGCGTGCACCCAGGCCTTCCGTTCGTTGGCGATCAGGCCGAGGCGGAACCAGCCGCCCAATCCCTGTGCCGCGTCGGCGAAGTCAGAGTACCAGCTCTCGCTCCACAGCGGCTCGGCGGTCGCCGCGTGCGCACCTTCGTCCTCCACCGTGGGCCGCAGGGCTTCGGGCGTCTGCGCGGCGGGCAGCGTCGCCAGCGCGTCGGTGTCGAGCACGTGGTCGCAGTGTCGTTGCAGCATGGTCATGAACATCCGGTCGCCGCGCTCGGTGCGTTCCACCAGCATCGAGGAGACGATCGCCATCATCACGCCGAAAAAGCTCTGTCGGCGAACACCTTCGGCGACGTCGGTGAGCGACAGCGGCGCCGCAGGCCCCAGCGCCTCGTGGTAGGCCCGCAACAACGCGTCGTACTGCTCCCGGCGATCGGGGGTCGGCAGCGCGCAGCCGAGGAAGTACGACAGGTCGGTCAGGGCGGGCCCCCAGGACACCGTCTGCCAGTCGACGACCGTCAGCGGGCGTTCGGCCCCGGCGGTGCCGAACAGCAGGTTGTCCAGGCGGTAGTCACCGTGCATCAGCCCTAGGATCCGGTCGGGCGCCGACTCGGCGGCCAGGTAGCCGTCGAAGGACGCGACCAGGCGTTCGCAGACCATCCGGTGCTCCGGCGCGATCTGCTCGCCATAGCGGTCGATGAAGCCCGCGTACAGCGGGGCGAGCATCGCCTGGTTGAGCGGCGATTCGCGGTTGAGCCACGGCGCTTCGGCGAGCGCGGTGTCGCCGAGCAGCGGTCCGTGCAGCCGACCCAGCTCGACCACGCCGAGGTGGGCCTGTTCGGCTGTGGCACCGGCGATTTCGTCCCCGACGACCGCCGGCCCGGCGTCGCCGAGCAAAAGATCGAACGCGCCCGTCGAGCTGTCGACCGCGGCGTGGTAGCAGGGCGCTATCGGGCCGCCCAGCCGTGGCGCTATGTCGCCGTAGAATCGCACCTCGCGCTCGTAGAGGCCGAGGGCCAGCCCCGTCTGCCGACTCACCGGGTCGGTCGCCGCCACCTTCAGGACCACCGACTCGGGCCTGCCGGCCTTCGCCGCGCCATCGGCATAGCTGAGCCGGACGCGGTAACACTCGCTCATCTGTCCGGTGCCGATGCGCTCCACGGCAAAATCGGCGACGGGCCCGGCGCCGATCACCGATTCCAGCCATGCTGCGGTGAGGTCGCCGGGTCGTTCGATGATTTGCGCGGTGTCGGCATGCATGAGGGTCAGCGTGCCAGGTCATCGCGCCAGGGAGAAGCCGTCCCAGGCAATCCGGCGGTGCGGGTGTGGATCGAACTCGACGCGGCTCTTGCGGTCGAACACCATGACGGCGCGGTCGGCGGTGCTGTAGGTGGGCCAGTCGTCGCCCGGCGCGCCGGAATGGCTGAAGGCCCGCCAACGCCGTTGCACCTGGTTGCTCACCCGCAGCGCGGCGCGCCGGTCCGCGGCGGCGGTCAACAGGGCACCGAATCGCGTGCGATAGACGTCGAAGACGGCCAGCAACTCGGTGGCATGGGTGGCGCCCAGCCCAGACCAGCGCAGCGTCCTAGGCGCGAAGTCGTACCGGTAGAGGTAGGTCGGCGCGTGAGCGCTGTGCGCCTCCGCGATCTGCCAGGCCGCCGACCCGAACGCGAAATCGCCACCAAGCTGGATGCACGCCGATGGCGCGGGGTAATCCGGATATGCGGCGGTAATGCGTTCGCGTGCAGCAGGTTCCGTGTCGGCCAGCAACTCCTCGATCATGGCTTGATTGGTCGGCAGCATCTTGAGGAAGCGGGTGAACAGCCGACCCTCTTCCGCGTTGGTGCCGACGATGAGCGGCACCCGATGGGCCCGGCCCCCGCGCATCGCCTCGACCGGATCGGTGGGCACGACATCGTCACCGGCGACGGGGCCGATCGGAAAGGCGCCCAGCCTGTCCTCCATGCCCTGGTCGATCAGCCGGTGTTGAGCGTCCACGAGTTGCGCCGGCGACGCCCGCATCAACACCTCGGCGGCGTTTTCCGGGCGCGCGCCCAGCAGCTCGGCGAAGCGCGTCGCGAATTCCGCCGCGGTCTCGCGCGACCGGACCATGCCGGCGGCCGGGCTCTCCGAAATCGCCCGCGCGAACAGCCCTTCGGCGGCGGGCACCGCCAACAGGGTGGCGGTGATGTGCGCGCCGGCGCTCTCCCCGAAGATGGTGACGTTGTCCGGATCTCCGCCGAACGCGGAGATGTTGTCCTTCACCCAGCGCAACGCCAGCACCAGATCGCGCAGGAACAAATTGCTGTCGATGGGGATGTCCGGGGTCGAAAGGGACGACAGGTCCAGGCATCCCAACGCGCCCAGGCGGTAATTCACCGACACGTACACGCAGCCGCGGCGCGCGAGCGCCGCACCGTCGTAGAGCGGCGTCGCCGAGCTACCCAGGATGTAGCCGCCGCCGTGGATGAAGACCATCACGGGAAGCGGCTGTTCGGCGGGCCCCTCGGGAGTGACGACGTTGAGGGTCAGGCAGTCCTCCCCCATCGGCTGATAACGGCCTCCAAGACCGGACCAGCCGAGCATGGTGTAGCGGCGCTGCTGGGGTGCGCAGTTGGCGAAGCCGTGGCAGTGCCGCACACCCGACCACGGTTGCGCCGGCCGGGGTGCCCGCAAGCGCAGCGGCCCGACCGGCGGCCGGGCGTAGGGGATGGATCGCCAGCGGTGGACGCCGTCGCGGGTGAAACCCTCCACGGTGCCGATGGTCGTGCGTGCGCGGACGGTGCGCTGATGCATAACCCGACGTTAGCCGACATGACGGGCGTAACGCGCGCGCAGCGCCTTATTCGCGGCCACGGCGGTTTAGCCTGACTGGATGCGGATCGTCGCGCTGTTTGCAGCGTCGTTACTGATCGCCGGCTGCTCGCACACGGTCGGCGGCCAGTCTCAGCAAACGCCAACGTCGAGAAGCGCTTCTTCCACCCCCTCCGGGGGCAAAGGGCCGGCCCCCTCGGCGGCGCCGGCGGCTGGAGCCTCGATCTCCGACGTCATCGCGTGGATCGAGGCCGGCCATCCCGCGGACCCCGGCCGCTATCACGATGCGATTCGCGACGGTGCGGCCACGCCGCTCGGCAACGACCTCGCGTTCTCGGCCGTCGCCGGCAAAGCATCCTGCATGACCGATTCCAAGCACACGGGTGCCGCCCTGGTCTGTCTGGTCAGCCTGACGAATCCGCCGGCCGCGCCCGCGACCTCGTACGGCGATTGGCAGGGCGGTTGGGTGACCTTCGACGGCGTGAATCTGCAGGTGGGTGCGTCGCGCGCCGATCCCGGTCCGTTCATCAACGGCAACGGTCCGGAATTGGCCAACGGCGACTCGCTGTCATTCGGCGACTATCGCTGCCGGGCCGATCAAACCGGACTCTACTGCGTGAACTACGCCCACCAATCCGCCGCACACCTGGGTCCCGCGGGCATCGAGCCGTTCGGCTGCCTGAAGCCGGGGCCGGCGCCGGACGGTGTCGGCACGGCGTTCAGCTGTTCATGATCGTCGCGAACAGCTCGGCCATCTCGTCCGCGGGCCCTCGCGGAACCGTGTAGCCGGCTTCGTCGCGGATCTCATCGAAATGGTCACGCACACCTTCGATCGACAACCCCGGGTCGTAGAAGCCCCTTGTCCGGCCGATGAAGAAGCGCGCGACGTGTCCGGCCCCCACCGTGTAGATTTCCCCGGACACCGGGCAATCGCGGTGGGTCAGGAAGGCCGCCACCGGGGCGACCTGCGCCGCGTCCAGCTTCTGAAGGTATTGGCCCACAAGGTCGTTCATCACCGCCTGCGACGCGGGGTCATCCTGTTGACCCGCCCCGTCGAGCGAGTGCGTCAGCATCCGGGTGTAGGCGATCGGCGCGATGGCGTTGACCTTGATGCCGCGCTCGGCGCCCTCGGCGGCCAGCACCCGGGTGAACCCGATCAACCCGGTTTTCGCCGCGCCGTAGTTGCTCATGCGCTCGGCGCCAAGGATTCCCGCGGCCGAGCAGGTGTTGAGCACCCGGCCGTACCGCCGTTCGCGCATGGCCCGCCACGCGGGCCGCGTCACATAGAACGCACCGTTCAAGTGGACATCCAGCAGGGGTCGGAGCCGGTCGGCGGTCATGTCTTCGAACGGCGCGTCGCCGACGATGCCCGCGTTGTTGATCAGGATGTCCACCCGCCCCCAGGTGCGCAGGGCAGTGTCGATGATGGCTTCCGCGCCTTCGGGACTCGTCACGCTGTTGTTGTCGGCGGCGGCCTCACCACCGAGCCGGCAAATCTCGTCGACGACGGCGCCCGCCACTGCGGCGTTGGATCCGTCCCCCGTCACCGAGCCGCCGATGTCGTTGACCAAGACGCGCGCGCCACGCGATGCAAGCAACAGCGCGTACTGCCTGCCCAGGCCGGCGCCCGCACCGGTGATCACGGCGACCTGCCCGTCGAATCGCAGCGCGGTGGCCATGTTCACCAACTGACCGGAAGTTCTTTCATGCCATAAATGTTGGCGTCTTTGAACCTCAGTTCCGCCGGGGATACCGCAAGTTTGAGCCCGGGTAAGCGGCGCGCCAGCGTGGCGAATGCGACCTGCATCTCGACCCGGGCCAGGTTGGCTCCGATGCATTGATGCACCCCGTAGCCGAAGCCCAAGTGCCCGCGGGTGTTTCGGTCGACGTCGAAAGATTCGGGATTGTTTACGAACTCGGCGTCCCAGTTCCCGGCGAGCAGATTCATCATGACGTACTCCCCCGCGCGAATCAGCTGACCGCCGATGGTCAGATCTTCGGTCGCCACGCGATCGACCTGGCTGTGCACGATGGTGAGGTAGCGCATCAGCTCTTCGACGGTGTTGGCGATGACGGCCGGGGCTTCGGTCTGTCCGAGCCGCTCGAACACGTCGGGATGTTCCAGCAGCGCAACCGTTCCCAGCGAGATCATGTTGGCGGTGGTTTCGTGGCCGGCCTGCATCATGATCACGCTGTTCATGGCCGTGGTGGTGTGATCGAGTTGGCCCGTCGCGACGTATTCGGTGAGCAGGCGGCTGATCAAGTCGTCGCCGGGTTCGCGCGCCTTGCGTTGCACCAACTCCTCGATGTAGGCGTACATGGCCCCGAACGCCTGGCCCTTTTCCTCGTCGGTCGATTTCTGGTCAAGCCCCTTGGTGGTGTTGTGCTGGAAGAGTTCGAGGTCTTCGGGCGGCACCCCCAGCAGCAGTGCGATCACCATCGACGGCACCGGCAAGGCGAATTCGCGCACCAGATCGGCGGGTGCGCCGTGCTCGATCATCTGGCCGAGATAGTGGTCGACCCATTCCTGGATGTGCGGCCGCATCGCTTCGCAACGCCGAAAGGTGAAGTTGCTCGTCATCATGCGCCGCAACCGATGATGCTCGGGGTCGTCGATCCGTGCGAACATCACCGCGACCTTGTTGTCGGCGTCCGTCGGCAGGATGGAGTCCGGAATGGTCTTCGCGGACAAGCGCGGATCGACCAGCGCCGCCCTGATGTCGTGGTAGCGGCTGACCACCCAAACCGGGCTGCCCTGGAACATCGCCCGCCGCAGGCCGGGCTGTTTGCGCCATTCGTCGAACTCGGGCGGAGCTGCGAGCGGGCAATGCGCCGGCCGCGGGGCGGGCAGCACAGGAAGATTCGCGTCGGAGCAGGGATCCGACGCATCGAAAGATATTGCCATGAACCGTGTTTCTGATTAAGTGTCAGGTATCTGCCAGTTGTTAGAGCGTAAAGCCAGGCTAGTTGGCAGTCAACCGTCAGTTAGGCTGTCGGGATGACCGCGGTTGAGGATCGACCGTTGCGGGCGGACGCGGCGCGCAACGTCGAGCGCATTCTGCGCGCGGCACGAGACGTCTATGGCGAGCTGGGGCCGGATGCGCCCGTGGAGGCCGTCGCCCGGCGCGCCGGCGTCGGTGAGCGAACCCTCTACCGCAGGTTCCCGACGAAGGCCGACCTGGTGCGGGCCGCCCTGGATCAGAGCATCGCGGAGGATCTCACGCCGGTGATCGAGACCGTCCGCCGTGCCGATGACGCGCTGCGCGGTCTCACCCAACTGATCGAAGCGGCAATCTCGTTGGGGGCCCGCGAACACAACCTGCTGACCGCTGCGCGCCGGGCCGGGGCGCTCACGTCCGACATCTCGGTTTCGCTCAACGTCGCGCTCGCCGAGCTGGCCCTCGAGGGTCAGCGAGCCGGCAGCATCCGCGCCGACCTGGTCAGCGACGACCTACCCCGCCTGATCGCGATGCTCTTCAGCGTGCTGTCGACGATGGATGCGGGTAGCGACGGCTGGCGACGCTACGTCGCACTCGTCGTCGATGCGATTTCGGTCAACGAACGACAGTCGTTGCCTCCGGCCGCCGCGCTGCGCTACGAGATCGGGCCGAACAGCTGGCCGCTCTAGGCCCTACCGCTCGTCCCACATCACACCGCGCATCGTGGCGGACAGCGGGATGTCCTCCACGCCGATGAGCCCCTGCGGCGCGCGGCATACCCAGTCGATCGCATTGACGACGCGGGCCGCCGTCGAAATGCAGCCGGCATCAGTGGAATCCAAGACGGGATGCGAAACGTGGGTGTTGATCTCCACCCGCGGCTCACCCTCGACGACGACGCGGTGCACACCGGTATGCCCATCGGGGGGAAACTCCCAGTCGGGCGCCGCGGCTCGGGTGAGCCGGGTGACGTGCTCGAGGGTGATCACCGGCCTCCCCGCGCGCACGCCCTCGGTGGCGAAGCGCACGGCGGCCATTCGGCCGGGCTCCACCGTCATCATTGTGCATTCGATTCGTTCTGGCGTGTACCAGGGTTCGACGCGCTGGCGCACGTCGTCGAGTTCGATGTCGAGGTTGTCTGCCAGGCTGCGGACCTGGCCTCCCCACATCGACACGATCACCCCGGGCAGGAACATCATCGGCGAGTCGTCGTCCGGTGCCGAACCGAAGCCCATTGCGGCACCGGTGAACTCGGCGTCGTCATAGTTTCCGTAGTCGAAGATCTCCTGCACGGTGATCGACGAGACGCGGGTGGTCAGGCTCACCGCCGAGTGCACCAGCGTATCGCCGGAGAAGCCGGGATCGATGCCGTTGATGTACAGCGACGAATTGCCGTCCGCACAGGCACGTTCCAACGGCGCGCGAAGCCAATCGTCGGCGTGGCGAGGAGTCACCAGCCAGACCATCGACGTGCCAACGACGTTGGTCCCGGCCGCCAGGAAACTGGCCATCTGCTCGATGGCTTCCATCGGCCGGGTCTCACCCTGAGACGTGTAGACCACACAGTCGGCGCCGAGGTCGACCAGGGCGTCGACATCGTCGGTGGCAACGACGCCCGTCGGCTGGTCCAGCCCGCACAGCCGCGCCGCATCCTGGCCGACCTTCTCCGCGCTCGCTGCGTGCACTCCGACCAGTTCGAGATCCGGTCGACCGATGATCGCCCGCAATGAGTGCCGACCCACGTTTCCGGTGGAAAACTGTATGACTCTGCGCACCGTTACCCCACATCCTTTCAGGAAGCTGCCGAGCCCATCATCACGCGTTCAGGCGCCGGGCAGGTCAGTAATCGGGTATCGGCAACGGTGAATTGTTCGAGTCGATGCCGCCGTCGACGTGGAAGGTCGCGTTGGTGGCGTAACAATCGCGCGTGCAGAGATACACCGCGAGCCGCCCGAGGTCCTCGACGTCGCCAAGCCGGTGCAGCGGGGTGGCCTCCTGCATCTTCTCCAGTGATCCGGGCATCAGATCCAGGCTGCCCTTCAGGCCGTCGGTGGCGAACGAGCCCAGGGCGATCGCGTTGACGCGGATCTTCGGGGCGAGTTCCTGTGCCATGGCACGGGTCAGCGCTTCGAGTCCGCCCTTCGCGACGCAATACGCGGTCAGCGCCCGAATGCCGAACCGCGCCGATCCCGACGAGATGTTGATGATGGAACCGTGTCCGGCACTGAGCATGTGCGGTGCCACGAGCTGGCTCATGATGAAGGCGGAGGTCACACACCAGTCGAACGTATGCCGAAAATCCTCGTCGGTGATATCCAGAAACCGCGCGTAGGTCGACCCGCCGACGTTGTTGACCAGAATGTCGATGCGATCGAAACGCTCCATGGCCGTCTGCACGACGCGTTCACCGTCCGGGCGACTCGTCGCGTCCGCGACAAGCGCCAACCCCTTACCGCCCGCCGCCTCGATATCCTCAATCGTGCCAACGATATCCGCCTCGGTTCGGGCGGTCCCGACCACAGTCACCCCGGCCTCCGCCAACACCCGGGCGATGCCTGCCCCGACGCCCTTCCCGGCGCCGGTGACGATCGCGACCTGTCCGTCCAACCGGAACTGCTCCAATGCCATGCTGGACTCCTTCGGCCGCGTGCGACGGATGCGCCGTTCAATCTATGAATTTTACTGACTTTAGTCAATGAATCTCTGGCATTCAGGCTGGAAACAGCGTGTACCGTCCAACAATGACCAGATATTGCAAGCCTTTCTGAGCGGAGCACGTCATACTTGTCGGGTTAGCCCGGAAAATCAGACTCGAGTCAGGTCAATTTGCGAGGGATGAAATGGCTGTGACGGACCGGCTGTCGGCGCGAGAAGCGAAGCGCCTGCAGACAAGGGAGCGATTGATGGGCGCCGCGATCGCGGAGTTCGCCCGGGCCGGGATGGCCGAGGCCGACGTCGGCGCCATCGTGGCCGCCGCCGGCGTCGCCCACGGGACCTTCTTCTTCCACTTCCCCACCAAGGAGCATGTTCTGCTGGAACTGGAGCGCCGCGAAGAGGACCGTATCGCCAAGCAGTTCGCGCAATTCTTGAAGGCCGAGCACGATCTCGCTTCCGCGCTGAACGAGGCGGTCCGCCTGGTGGTGGGATTGGAACGACGGCTGGGCGATCGGCTCTTCAACGACTTTCTCGCCCTGCACTTCTCACAAACTCGTCCGCCCACCGAGGACGGCCGGGATCACCCCTTGATCGTATTGGTCGCCCGGGAGATCGCGCAGGCTCAAGAGTGCGGCGAGATCGATCCCGAGGTCAGCCCGATGAACAGCGCGGTGTTCTTCTTGCTCGGCCTGTACTCGTTGTTGATCACCACCAACCACTGGCCTACGGGCCGCGCGCTGCTGGAGGATTACGTCGCGCGGACGTTGCGGAGCGTGCAGCGCTGAAGAGCGTGGGCCTCAAGGCCATATCACGCCGCGCAGCGGCGTAACGCCCAGTTTCTTGTGGGACACCGGTCGCTATTACGCCAGCTCTTACGCTGACTGTAGTCAGCCTGTTATAGTGCGCAGGCTATCCAATCAGCGTTGACGACCGGGGAGGGTTCGTGAATCCGCCGAAGCTGGGCCAGCCCAATGCCGACACCGTCGCCGCCCGCCCCGCTTCCGGTCTGACCATCGACGAGCACGTGGAGCGATCGCACCTGGCGCAGCGTCAGGCCGATAGATGGCTCATCTCCGGCAGCCTGCTGATCGGTACCGCGGCCCTGGGTGTCTTCGGCCTACCGCTGTTTCTCTGGGGCGTCCGGTTGCTCCGGCGGGCCCAGCGAGACGGCCTCTCGGTGCGGCCGATGCTGGTCACGCTGCTCGGCTATCTGGTCATCATCGACGCGGCCATCAACACCGTCGGATGGGCGCTTGACCTGGTGGCAAACCACACGCTGCTGGCCCGCGTGCTCCTCAACGGCTGGGGCAACATGTTCGATGCGGGCTATTTCTGGCACTACAACGAGCTGTGGGTCGGCGGCGCGGCCGGACCTGGCGAAAAGGCGTTGGAAGTCGGCCTGATCCTGACGGTGTTCACGATGCGCATCGCCGCCGCCATCGGCTTCCTGCAGATGAAGCGCTGGGGGCATCAGTGGATGGTCGTCACCTGCTGGATGGGCGTGGTGATCTGGATTACCTACGTCTTCAACATGACGATGTTCGCCGACGTGCGCTTCGCCGGCGTCGTGCTGCCGGTCGTCGGCTGGTGGCTCTACGACATCTTCTACATCACCCCGTTCCTCGCCATCCCCTACCTGCACACCGTCAACCG
>NZ_LZIX01000192.1:0-27100 GCF_001666955.1 Mycobacterium sp. E735
CCGATCGGTCGGATGCCGGGTACCGCAACTGCACGGGCACAGGCGATTTGGATTCGTTGCGGCGAACCGTCCGACTCCATTCCTGCACTGGCGCGATGTGCGGCGGAGATGGTGAACGTCGCGGCTGGGCCTCTTCTACGTTTGGCGGCGCATGAGGCGGGAACCCGTCAGGGGTTAGCCGCCCCACCGGAAGGAAACGAATGGCTGAGAACAAGGGCCACAAAGCCGAGTCGGACGTGGAACCAGAAACCCACGAGTCTCGGTCGCGCGACGCGGCCGGAGAAGCCGACGGCTCGTATGTCGGAGCGGCCGGTTCCGATGACTCCTTCGACGCCGGGGAAACGGGTGCTGAAGCGCGGAGCCAGCAAGGCTGATGCGCCGCGCCACAAGCTAATTCGAGCGGCGGGTGCTCGCTAGCCGAGCGCACCGATCGCGGCCTGCAGCTTGGCGGTCGCCTGGTCGGCCACCTCCTGCAACGCCCCTGGCTCGCCCGTCACTTTGACCATGAGTTGCGGGTCCATCGCCTCGACGAGAATCGCATCGCCTTTGGCGGGGTCGGTCCGCACCACCACGTTGCACGGCAACAATTGGCCGATCTGACGGTGAATGCCCAGGGCGCGATGCGCCAGGGTCGGGTTGCACGCCCCCAGGATGAGGTAGTCCTCCATGTCTTCGCCGAGCTTCTGCTTCAGCGTGGCTTTGACGTCGATGGTGGTCAACACGCCGAAACCCTGCTCGGCCAGGGCTTCGGTCGTTCGTTTCACCGCGTCGTCGAACGAGGTGTGCAAAGTGGTGCTCAATCCGGCTGTCATTTCTTCTCCTCTTTCCCGTGTCGAACTTGCGGAAGCACTAGGCCGCGGAGCGCGGACGTTGCAACTGGGCGAATTGGGGAACCGCGGCCAAGGTGGCGACCGCGTCGAACACTGCGACCGTCTCCTGCGCCTCGGGTAAAGCGGTCAGAACCGGGCCGAAGAAGGCATGCCCGTCGATACGCAGAATCGGGCTGCCCCCGGTTTCGCCGAGCGCGTCCTGCGCCGCCTGGTGCCCGCGCCGCACCTGTTCGTCCAACGACTCGTCGGCGATGACGGCGGCGGTGGTGTCGCGCGCCCCCGCCGCGGACAGCAGGCGGCCGACGAGGCCTTCGTCGAGGGGTTCGGAGCGATCGAAGTAGCGCTCACCGAACGCGAAATATGCGGCGGTCCAACCGGCTACGCCCCGCTCCCGCGCGATGGCGGCCATCAGCCGGCCGACTTGCCGCGAGTCACGCATGCGAGCCTGCTGAGGGGGTGGAAGTTCCCGTCCCTCGTTGAGCACCGCCAGGCTCATCAGCTGCCAATCGACAGCCACGCCGGTCTTCTCGGCCGCGGCGCGCAGCCAACGCGCGGTATTCCAGGAGAACGGGCACACCGGGTCCAACCACAACGTGACTTCGCGTCCGGCTCGACCATCATCGGCGGGGTTCATCGCTCTTCGCCTTTCGTAGACGCCGGCCGTCAGGCCAGGCTGAGGAACAGTTTCTCCAGCTCGTCGATCGACACGGCCGGCCCGTCAGTGGGACTACCCTCCGGGCGGGTGATGCAGTCGCGCAGGCCGGACGCGATGATTTTGAAACCGGCGCGATCCAGCGCCCGCGACACCGCGGCCAATTGCGTGACGACGTCTCTGCAACTGCGCCCCTGCTCGATCATCGCGATGACGCCGCCGAGCTGACCTTGGGCGCGGCGCAACCGGGCGAGGACGGCGTCCATGTCGCCCTGGTCGTGCCCGACGACATCGGGCTTGGGCGACGCGCTGCCCCTGACTTCGTTTGCCATGACTCCTTCATACCATACCCCACGGGGTATATGCACACACTTGGCTGATACCCCCGGGGGTATGGTATAACAGACGCGGATTAGTCGCGGCTCCCGGTACCCGGTCACGCGATGGCGTGCCACGAGTGCCTGTCGATTCTCAAATGCGGGCCGAATGGCCCTATCAGGTCCGGCGAGGCGGGCGTAATCCCTACCGAAGAGACCGAGCGAAAGGGAACGGCAGTGTCCACGTTTCTCAGACGGGCCTGGGTGCCGCTCGTCGTCGTGGTTGCGGTCGCCCTCGGCGGCGTGGCCGTCGACCGGCTCCGCGGCGTTTTCGGCTCGGACGCGATCTTCACCGCGACGGGCAGCAGCGCCGAACCGCTCGTTGCCTCGCACATCAAGCGGGTCACCTACGAGGTTTACGGACCCAGCGACACGACCGGGAGCGTGAGCTACCTGAACAAGAACGCACAGCCCGAACAGGCCGACTTCAGCACGCTGCCATGGACCTTCACGATCACCACGACGGTGCCGGCAGTCATCGCCAGCGTGGTGGCACAAGGCGACAGCGATGACATCGGCTGCCGCATCAGCGTCAACGGCAAAGTCGAGGACGAGCGATCCTCGGCCGGGCGTCACGCGCAAACTTCCTGTCTGGTGAAAGCCGGATGAACGCCGGCAACGACGCCCGGCCGAGGTTCATGCGGTTCGTCCGCACCTTCGCGTGGCCCATCATCATCGGCTGGCTACTGCTCACCGTCGCCCTGAATGTGCTTGTGCCGCCGATCGAATCGGTTGCCAGAAATCACGCGGTGACGATGTCGCCGCAGGACGCCCCGGCGATGATCGCCGCCAAGCGCATCGGGGCCACCTTCCATGAATCGGATTCCGACAGCATCGCGATGATCGTTCTCGAGAGCGACAAGCAACTCGGTGACGAGGCGCGGCGCTACTACGACGGCCTGGTCCAGAAGCTGCAGGCCGATCCGAAGCACGTCCAGCATGTCCAGAACGTCTGGGGTGATCCGCTCACCGCCGCCGGCGTCCAGAGCCGCGACGGCAAGGCCGCCTACGTCCAGCTCAATCTGGCGGGCAACCAGGGCAGCACGCTGGGGAACCAGTCCGTCGACGCGGTGCGGAAGATCGTCGACAAGTCGGAGCCCCCCAAGGGCCTCAAGGTCTACGTCACCGGCCCCGCCGCGCTGACCACCGACATGAACGAAGCCGCCGACAAGAGCATGTTCAAAATGATGGGCGTCACGGGCGTGGTCATCATGATCATGCTGTTCATCGCCTATCGATCGGTCAGCACGGTGTTACTGGTCCTCGTCATGGTCGGCTTCGAGATGGGTACTGCCCGAGGGCTTGTCGCGCTCCTGGGGAATTACGAACTGTTGGGGTTCTCGACGTTCGTCGTTGCGATGCTCTCCTCGTTGGCCATCGCGGCGGGGACGGACTACGCGATCTTCCTCATCGGGCGCTACCAGGAGGCTCGCCAGGCCGGCCAGGACCGAGAAACCGCGTACTACACGATGTTCCGCGGGACCTCGCACATCATTTTGGGCTCGGGGTTGACCATCGCCGGGGCGACGTTCTGCCTTCACCTGGCGCGCCTGTCGTACTTCAAGGCACTCGGCATTCCGTCCGCGTTGGGCCTGCTGGTCGTCGTCGCGGGAGCGATGACCGCGGCGCCCGCGGTGGTCGCGGTGGCCACCCGGTTCGGCCTGCTCGACCCGAGAAGGATGATCAAGACGCGCGGATGGCGGCGGATCGGCACCGCCACGGTGCGGTGGCCCGGCCCCGTCTTCGCAGCCTCCCTGGTCATCGCGATCGTCGGCATCCTGATCATGCCGAGCATGAAGGTCAGCTACAACGATCGGTTCTACACACCCGCCAACGTGCCCGCGAACGTCGGGTACGCGGCCGCGGAGCGCCACTTCAGCGCCGCCACCATGAATCCCGACATCCTCATGATCGAGAGCGACCACGACATGCGGAACAGCGGCGACATGATCATCCTGGACAGGATCGCCAAGGACATCTTCCGTTCGCCGGGGATCGCGATGGTGCAGAGCATCACCCGCCCGTTGGGCGGCCCGATCGAGCACACCTCCATCCCGTTCCAGATCAGCGCGCAATCGATCCCGATCCAGCAGAACCTTCAGTTCATGCGGGACCGCACGAACGACGTGCTCAAGATGAGCGACGACCTCGGCGCCATGATCGTCTCGATGCAGCGCATGCAGGGCCTGCTCGGGCAGATGAGCGACGCCACCCACCGCATGGTCGGCGATATGCACGAGATGCAGGCCACGCTGGACGAGATGCGAGACCATCTGGCGGATTTCGACGACTTCGCCCGGCCGCTCCGCAGCTACCTCTATTGGGAACAGCACTGCTACAACATCCCCGTCTGCTGGGCGACGAGGTCGGTGTTCGAGGCGATCGACGGTGTCGACAAGTTCAGCGAGAACATGAGCACGCTGATCAAGGACGTCAACAACGTCGACGCGATCATTCCGCAGATGCTTGCGCAGTTCCCGCCAATGATCGCCGTCGCCAAATCGATGCAGGGAACGCTGCTCACGATGCACAGCAGCTTCTCCAACCTGGTCACCCAGATGGCGCAGATGACCGACACGGCCAGCGCGATGGGGCAGGCGTTCGACGCCTCCCGCAGCGGTGACTACTTCTATCTGCCCCCGGAAGCCTTCCAGAATCCCGACTTTCAGCGCGGGCTCAAGCTCTTCCTTTCCCCAGACGGAAAGGCCGCGCGGTTCATCATCACCCACGACGCAGACCCGGCAACGCCGGCAGGCATTTCCGCCGTCGTGCCGGAACTGGCCGCCGCGCACCAGGCGGTCAAGGGAACGACGCTGACCGGCGCCAAGTTCTACCTGGCGGGCACGGCGGCCATCTATCGCGACATCCAGTCGGGCTCGCATTACGACCTGCTGATCGTGGGGCTGGCGGCGCTCACCCTGATCTTCGTCGTCATGGTGATCATCACGCGCGCGCTGGTGGCCTCCCTGGTAATCGTCGGCACGGTCCTGCTGTCGCTCGGCGCCGCCTTCGGGCTCTCGGTTCTCGTGTGGCAACACCTCTTGGGTCTCGAGTTGAACTGGATCGCACCGGTATTCGGGCTGATCATCCTGCTCGCCGTGGGCTCCGACTACAACCTGTTGCTGGTGTCACGCTTCCAGGAGGAGATCGGCGCCGGGCTGAAGACCGGCATCATCCGATCGATGGGCGAGACCGGGGGCGTCGTCACCACCGCGGGACTGGTCTTCGCCTTCACCATGATGTCGATGGTCGCCAGCGACCTGCGCTCGATCGGCCAGGCCGGCAGCACGATTGGGCTCGGCCTGCTGTTCGACACCCTGATCGTGCGCTCGCTGATGACGCCGTCGATCGCCGCGCTGCTGGGGCGGTGGTTCTGGTGGCCGATCCGCGTGCGGCCCCGCCCCGCCAGTGAGATGCTGCGACCGTTCGGTCCGCGGAGCCTCGTTCGTTCGCTCTTGCTGGGCGAGCCCGGCGACGCGCCCTCGACCAAGCCTGAAAAGGCCATGGCGTCGACGGCCGGGTGAAAGCCGCTGGCGCAAGATGGGGCTGTGCGGCTGCTGCTGATTTCCGACACCCATGTCCCGAAACGCGCCCGCGACCTGCCCGCGCGGATTTGGGCCGAGGTGGACGCGGCCGACGTCGTCGTGCACGCCGGTGACTGGGTGACGCCCGACCTGCTCGACGAACTCGAACGCAGGTCGGCCCGGCTGGTGGCGTGCTGGGGCAACAACGACGGTCCCGAGCTGCGGTGTCGGCTGCCCGAGCGGGCGGACGCGACCCTGGCGGGTGTGCGGTTCACCGTGGTGCACGAGACCGGCGCGGCGGCCGGGCGGGAAGCCCGGATGTCGCGGCTGTATCCCGACACCGAGGTCCTGGTGTTCGGGCACAGCCACATCCCGTGGGACACGCGCACCGACACCGGGTTGCGCCTGCTCAATCCCGGTTCGCCGACCGATCGGCGCAGGCAGCCCTTCTGCACCTACATGACGGCCCGCGTCGATGACGGGGCCCTGATCGACGTGGTCCTGCATCGCCTCCCTAAGTAACGGGTACATACGTTCTGCACAGCTTCCCCACATAAATAGCTCGCCTACAGAGGTATTATGGAAAAGGTGCAGTCAACGACGGATGTGGTCACCGACGTGTTTCGCGTTGTCGGCAGGTTCCGCCGGCAGTTGCGGCGCACGGCCGGGCGTGGCTTCGACGCGTCGACGCTGACCGAGTCGCAGTCCGAGCTGTTGTGGCTGGTGGCCCGGCAACCCGCCATCTCGGTCAACGCGGCCGCCGCCGAGCTCGGGCTGGCCCCCAACACCGCGTCGACCCTGGTTTCGAAGTTGGTCTCCGGCGGACTGCTCGTCCGGACCGTCGGCGACCCGGACCGCAGGGTCGGCCGGTTACACCTGGCCGAACCGGCCCAGGAGATCGTCGACGCGTCTCGCGCCGCGCGGCGAGGGGCGCTAGCCGAGGTGCTCGCCGAACTCGACGACGACCAGATCGAATCTTTGACAAGGGGATTGGAGGTCATCGAGATGATGACCCAGACACTGCAGGAGCGACGATGAGCGGTTCACTGCCGATGGCGGTCGACGCCAGGCACCTGACCTACCGGTATGGCCAGTTCACCGCAGTCAACGACGTCACGTTGCAGGTGCGGCCGGGCGAGACCATGGGCCTGCTCGGCCCCAACGGCGCCGGGAAGACATCCATGGTCCGGATGCTCACCACGCTGGCCCCGGTGCAGCAGGGCGAATTACGCATCTTCGGGCTCGACGCCCGCCACCAAACCACCGACATTCGCAGCAATATCGGCTATGTGCCGCAACAACTCTCGATCGAGCCCGCATTGACCGGCCGGCAGAATGTCGAGTGGTTCGCGCGCCTCTACGGTGTGCCCCGGTCCGAGCGTTCCGACCGCGCGGAGCAGGCGCTGGCGGCGATGGATCTACTCGACGTGGCCGACCGGCTTGCCGCGGCCTATTCCGGCGGCATGGTCCGCCGTCTCGAGGTGGCGCAGGCGCTCGTCAACCGCCCGTCGCTGCTGGTTCTCGACGAGCCGACCGTCGGGCTCGATCCGATCGCGCGCGACGGCGTCTGGGCGCAGGTGCAGAAGATGCAGGCGCAGTTCGGGATGACCGTGCTGCTGACCACCCACTACATGGAGGAGGCCGACGCGCTGTGCGATCGCGTCGCCCTGATGCACCGCGGTGAGCTGCAGGCGGTGGGCACGCCGGCCAAGTTGAAGTCGACGGTGTCGCCACACGCAACCCTGGAGGACGTGTTCCGCCACTACGCGGCATCCGACTTGGTGGACGGCGACACCTCCGAGTCGGAAGGCTCATTCCGCGAAATCCGTTCCGCCAGAAAGGTTGCGCGCCGTGTCGGTTGATAGCGCCAGGCCAGGGACCCTGGTCCGCGCCCCGCGCGGGTGGCAGCGCGTGGGCGCCGTGTTCAGCCGTATCGGCGCGTTCGCGATCGTCGAGATGCAGAAGTTGCAGCACGACAGGACCGAACTCGTCACCCGGATGGTGCAACCGGCGCTGTGGCTGCTGATCTTCGGAACCACCTTCAGCCACCTGCACGTCATCCACACCGGATCGGTGTCGTACCTGGCGTTCCTGGCGCCGGGCATCATCGCCCAGTCCGCGCTGTTCATCTCCATTTTCTATGGGATACAGATCATTTGGGACCGGGACGCCGGCGTCCTGGCCAAGCTGATGGTGACGCCCGCGCCCGCGTCGGCGTTGATCACCGGCAAGGCGTTCGCGGCCGGCGTGCGCTCGGTCGCCCAGGTGGTCGGCGTGATGGCGTTGGCATATCTGATGAATGTCGGGCTGACGGTCAACCCGCTGCGAATCGCGGCGG
Organism: Mycobacterium sp. E735; assembly: GCF_001666955.1. NCBI lineage: Bacteria > Bacillati > Actinomycetota > Actinomycetes > Mycobacteriales > Mycobacteriaceae > Mycobacterium > Mycobacterium sp. E735. The sequence goes on from NZ_LZIX01000192.1 coordinate 7,722, forward strand.
CGATGGCTGTCGTCATGCTGGGTGCCGCGTTCTTCGCGTGCCTGTCGATGACGCTGGCCGGCCTGGTGCGCAACCGTGATCGCCTGATGGGAATCGGCCAGGCCATCACGATGCCATTGTTCTTCGCCTCCAACGCTTTGTACCCGGTCAACGTCATGCCGACCTGGCTGCACGTGCTGAGCCGAGTCAACCCCCTCAGCTACGAGGTCGACGCCCTGCGCGGCCTGCTCATCGGTACGCCGTTCAACCCGGTGGACGTCATTGTCTTGCTGGTTGCCGCGGTGCTCGGAATCGGCGCGGCCTCAACGCTATTGCGCCGCCTCGTGGCATAGCGCACACCGCCGGGATGTGCGGCGCGCGCTATCGATGGCCGATTGTGACCCGAATGCAACGTTTCCCGGCCGACTCCCAATCGTTAGCCAACCGCGATCTGAAGCTTCGGCCCTGACAGGCGATTCGACCCCTCTCCCCGTGTTTCACTGCCCAGCGAAGGGATTCGACCGCGGCACGCGGCAGACGAAAGTTGGGATGGGTAGAGAGCTATGAAGTTCTTTTCTGAGTTGCGGAAGTTGCGTGGCGCCGCGGCAGCCATGCCGCGCCAGCTCGCGGTCGCGGCTGTGGGGGCTGCCCTGATGTCCGGCCTCGTCACCGCCGTCGGCGGCTCGGCTACCGCGGGAGCGTTCTCGAAGCCGGGCCTGCCGGTGGAATACCTGGAGGTGCCATCGCCGTCGATGGGCCGCAACATCAAGGTCCAGTTCGAGGGCGGCGGACCGCACGCCGTCTACCTGCTCGACGGCTTGCGCGCGCAGGACGACTACAACGGCTGGGACATCAACACCCCGGCCTTCGAGGAGTTCTACCAGTCCGGCCTGTCGGTGGTGATGCCGGTCGGCGGGCAGTCCAGCTTCTACAGCAACTGGTACCAGCCGTCGTCGGGCAACGGTCAGAACTACACCTACAAGTGGGAGACGTTCCTGACCCAGGAGATGCCGCTGTGGCTGCAGGCCAACAAGCAGATCTCCCCGGCGGGCAACGCCGCGGTGGGGCTGTCAATGTCCGGCGGTTCCGCCCTGATCCTGGCCGCCTACTACCCGCAGCAATTCCCCTACGCCGCTTCGCTTTCGGGCTTCCTCAATCCCTCCGAGGGTTGGTGGCCGACGCTGATCGGGCTGGCGATGAACGACTCGGGTGGCTACAACGCCAACAGCATGTGGGGCCCGTCGACCGACCCGGCGTGGAAGCGTAACGACCCGATGGTCCAGATCCCGCGACTGGTCGCCAACAACACCCGAATCTGGGTCTACTGTGGCAACGGAACGCCGAGCGACCTGGGCGGCGACAACATGCCGGCCAAGTTCCTGGAAGGCCTCACGCTGCGCACCAACCAGCAATTTCAGAACAGCTACGTGGCCGCCGGCGGACGCAACGGGACGTTCAACTTCCCGGCCAACGGCACGCACTCGTGGCCCTACTGGAACCAGCAGTTGGTCGCGATGAAGCCCGACATCCAGCAGGTGCTGCTGGCCGGCAACACCACGGCCCAACCGGCGGAGCCGGCGCAGCCCGCACAGCCGGCGCCGCCGGCCGCCTGAAACCCTCCGAACCAGCATCGGCAGTAGCGCACCGGTCAGCGCTACTGCCGATGCTTTTTGGGTTCAGTCGAGCAAGGCGCGGCGATCCTGGTGAAAGTACGTGTATCCAGTTGTCAACGCGCACACGGACGAAGCGACCACCAGCATCCACGTGCCATTGACCACCAGGCTGATCAAGCCGCCGACCGTGGCGCCGAAGACGAAGCTGGCGAACAGCAGAAAGTAGCCGAGCCAGTCGGCCAGCGTTCCACCGGCGATGTGGCGCTCGATGCCCTGCCCCATCTTGACCAGCGTTCCGGTCACGTAGCTCAGCGGAACCGACACCTCGCCGTCTTTGACGAATGACGTGTTCAATGCGCCAATGCCGAACGCCACCAACGTGATCGGCGCGAAATCGAGGAAGTTTTCCTCCCACCCCTCGTCGAATATGTCCAACGCGGTGGCGGCGAACAGGCTGAAGGTCGTCAGCACGGTGGGCCCGTGCGGGTGCGCCACCCAGAAATGCCGCCGGCACACCGACGCGACGACAACGCCACCGACGAAGCACACGATCAGCAGGCCCGCGCTCACGGAGAGCAAGACATCGCCCCGGAAGTAGCCGAGCGCGGCGCGCTGCGCGTTGCCGGTCATGAAGGTCACGAAGTAGCCGGCGGAGTGCGTGAAAGCCGTTGCCCCCAGCACACCCGCCAGCGCCGCCAGCACCCAGGACAGCCGCGCCTCGCTGTCGAAGATCTCCTTTGTCACACGGACATGGTTTCAGATGCCCGCGCTACTCGCAGATCAGAGTTTGCTATGAGGCGGTGAGCCTGGCGATGGAGCGCAGCGGGATCGGCAACCAGCCGGGCCGGTGCCGCGCCTCGTAGCCGGCCTCGTACACGGCCTTGTCGAGCTCGTAGGCGGCCAGCACGTCAGCCGCATCCCGCGGGTCGCTTCCCGACGCGGCGGCGTAGCCCTCGCAGAACGCGGTCCTGTTGCGTTCGACCCATTCGCGGGCGCGGGCGGCCAGTTGTTTGTCGGCCGCCTGGTCGACCAACGGCCCGTACGCGGCGTATTCGAAGGACCGCAGCACGCCGGCCACGTCGCGCAACGGTGAATCCGGCGCGCGGCGCTCGTCGAGCGGCTGCCCCGGTTCGCCCTCGAAGTCGATCAGCAGCCAGCTCTCGGGGGTGCGCAGCACCTGACCGAGGTGCAGGTCGCCGTGCACCCGCTGGACGGTGATCGGCTGGTCGGCGAGCTTGGCGAACCGCTCCTCGATGGTCGAGGCGTACTCCCGCAGCTCGGGCACCTTCGCGACGGTCGCAGCCAGCCGCGCCAGCACGGTGTCCACCGGGAACGCCGACTCCGCCGTTCCCAGCGACTCGGCCAGCGTGGCATGCACCGACGCCACGGCCTCGCCGAGCCGGCAGGACTCGCCGGCGAAATCGCCCCCGACCTCGTGGGCGTACAGGTCGCCCTCCGCGAACAGGTCGCGGACGCTGGCGGTGGCCATCGCCCACCCTTCGGCGGCGTTGGACGCGAACTCGGTCACCATGCCGAGCGGCCACGCCTCGTCCGGGCCGGCCAGCTCGTAGGTGCCCAGGAGCCGGGCCACGTGCGGGTTGCCGGCGCGGGCCAGCACCCGGTTCAGCTCGATGTCCGGGTTGATGCCGCTGTTGACCCGCCGAAACGCCTTGAAGATCGCCGCGCGGTCGAAGATGACGCTGGTATTGCTCTGCTCGGCGTCGGAGACGTGCGGCATCGCCTCCATCGGCAGCTCGACGTCGGGCTCCTTGACGAACCGCACCTCGGTGCCCGCCGCCGTCAGAACGGCCGACGAGTCGATCAGCGACAGCAGAAAACGGGGGGCGTCGGTGTCGTAGAGGGCGTCGAAGCCCGTGCGGTCGCCTGCGGCGCCGATGGTGGCCACCGTGCTGTACTCGGAGACCGGACCGGCGTCCCATTGCACCATGACCTGGTAGCGCTCGGATGAGCCGTCGGCGTACTGCGCATCGACCAAGACCAGGTCCAGGTCGTCGCGGAGCGGGACGACCACGGCGGCCTCGGCGGAGGTCAGCTCCCGGTTACGGCCGGCGTACCACCGTTGCTGGGGCAGCCAATCCGACCAGGGCAGCTTGGCAGGATCAGTCATGCGTCCTCCTCACATGCAGTCAGCTGGAACCAGTAGAAGCCGTGTCCCGGCAGCGTCAGCAGGTAGGGCAGGTGCCCGATCCGCGGGAATTCGACGTGCCCGGTCAGTTCCACCGGCGTGCAACCGCTCCAGTGCTGCAGGTTCAGTTCGATCGGCTGCGGGAACCGCGACAGGTTGTTGACGCACAACACCGTGTCGCCGCCGCCCGGCACCTGGCGCACGAACGCCAGCACCGACGGGTTGGAGCCCCCCAACTCCTCGAATGTGCCGATGGCGAACGCCTCGTGGCGGCGCCGGACGGCGAGCATCATCCGGGTGAAGTTGAGCAGCGACGTCGAGGTGTCGCGCTGGGCCTCGACGTTGACGGCCTGATAGCCGTAGACGGAGTCCTGGCTGGCCGGCAGGTAGAGCCGGCCGGGGTTGGCCTTGGAGAACCCGGCGTTGCGGTCCGGGGTCCACTGCATCGGGGTGCGCACCCCGTCGCGGTCACCCAGCCAGATGACGTCGCCCATGCCGATCTCGTCGCCGTAGTACAGGACCGGTGAGCCGGGCAGCGACAGCAGCAGGGCGGTGAACAGCTCGATCTGGTTTCGGTCGTTGTCCAGCAGGGGTGCCAGGCGCCGCCGGATGCCGACGTTCGCCTTCATCCGTGGGTCCTTGGCGTACTCGGAGTACATGTAGTCGCGTTCTTCGTCGGTGACCATCTCGAGCGTCAGCTCGTCGTGGTTACGCAGGAAGATGCCCCATTGCGCCATCTCGGGAATCTCCGGCGTCTGCCCCAGGATCTCCGAGATCGGAATGCGCGATTCCCGGCGGACGGCCATGAAGATGCGCGGCATCAGCGGGAAGTGGAACGCCATGTGGCATTCGTCGCCGCCGGTGCTGGTGTCGCCGAAGTACTCGACCACGTCGGCCGGCCACTGGTTGGCCTCGGCCAGCAGCACCCGGCCCGGGAACTCGTCGTCGATGACCTTGCGGACCCGCTTGAGGAAGGCGTGCGTCTCGGGCAGGTTCTCGCAATTGGTGCCCTCCCGTTCGAACAGGTACGGCACGGCGTCCAGCCGGAACCCGTCGATGCCCAGGCCGAGCCAGAAGCGCAGCACGTCGATCATGGCTTCCTGGACGGCGGGGTTTTCGTAGTTCAGGTCCGGCTGGTGCGAAAAGAACCGGTGCCAGTAGAACTGTTTGCGCACCGGGTCGAAGGTCCAGTTGGACTCCTCGGTGTCGACGAAGATGATGCGGGCGTCGGTGTACTTCTCGCTGGTGTCGCTCCACACGTAGAAGTCGCCGTACGGGCCGTCCGGATCATGCCGCGACTCCTGAAACCAGGGGTGCGAATCCGATGTGTGGTTCATCACGAGGTCGGTGATCACCCGGATGCCACGCTCGTGCGCGGCGTTCAGCAGTGCGACGAAGTCCTCGACCGTCCCGAACTCGGGCAGCACCTTGTAGAAATCCCGGATGTCGTACCCGCCGTCGCGAAGCGGCGAGTCGTAGAACGGGGGCAGCCAGATGCAGTCGATGCCGAGCCACTGCAGGTAGTCCAGGCGTCCCAGGAGCCCGCGTAGGTCGCCGGACCCGTCCGCGTTGGCGTCGAAGAACGCGCGGACCAGCACCTCGTAGAACACGGCGTGCTTGAACCACGTCGGGTCGGTGGGTAGCGCGGCGGCGTTGTCGAAGTCGTCGGAGTCGGGATGCTCGACGACACCCCCCTCGACGTGACTTCCGCCTCCGGGATGGTGCTCGACAGCTTCTCGTGCGTCGTTCATCAAATCCACGCTGCCACGGGTACCCGAGGCGCGACATTCGGAATCACGCTCGCTGACATGTGACGAAACACCCATGGCGCCAATGGGATTGAGCGCCAGTCGGGTACTGTCCGCGCGGGTGTCAGGCCGGCGGCCCTTCGGCCAGCGTCACATTGACGGTGCGGTCGCCGCCCGCCGCGGCGCGATAGTGCACCGCGATCGTGTCACCGGGATGATGCGGGACGAGCACGTCCGTCATCGAGGTGGCCCCGCTGATCGGGACGCTGTCGATCCCGGTGATGACGTCACCCGGGGCGATGCCGGCCGCGCCGGCGGGACCGGTGTTGACCACCCGTTCGACGCGCGCGCCGTTGCCGTTGTCGGTCACCCCGAGCCCGAGGAAGGCGGTCGGGCCGATGTGCACGGTGTTGGAGCCGGCGCCGGACCGGATCTGGCCGGCCACCCCCATCGCCCGCCCGATCGGGATGGCAAAGCCCTGCCCGCCCGACATCTTGTAGTTGTCGGTGGCGGCGGTGTTCATGCCGACGACCTGTCCGGCGTTGTTCACCATCGGCCCGCCCGAGTCGCCGGGCCTAATCGGCGTGTCGGCCTGGATCAGGCCGCCCAGTGACTCGTTCGCGCCGGTCAACGTGTCGGTCGCCGAGACCGACTGGTTGAGCGCGATGACCTTGCCGGACACCGCGCTCGGCGTTCCGCCCTGACCACCCGCGTTGCCCATCGCGACGACGGGCTCGCCCACCGAAACCCCGCCGCCGATCGCGGCGGTCGGCAGGCCGGCCGCCCCGCGTAGCTGCAGCACCGCGACGTCCTGGCTACGGTCGTAGCCGACCACGTCGACGGCGTACGTCTGCCCGTTGCCGACGTCGAAGGCACTGATGTCCGTCGCGCCGGAGATCACGTGATTGTTGGTCAGCACGACGCCGTTGGGGTCGATGACGATGCCGGTGCCGGCGCCCACCGCGTTGTTGTAGCCGAACTTGGTGTTGATGTTGACCACCTGTGGCCCCACCTGGCCGGCCAATGCGGCCGGGTCGAGGGGGGCCTGTGGGGCGGTGAACGGTGATGCGGCGGCCGGCACGGTGCCCAGACCGAGGCCCAACCCGACCACAGCCAGCACGCTGATCAGCCATGACCACCAGACCGAGCGGTGGTGCGATTTGCTCATCCCGTCACCCTTCCTGCTTCGCGGTAAACACAAACTGTGTCGGCCTTGCGGTTCTGGGCGGCACAACTGTGTGTATATAACCGTAATGCAGGTAGCTATTCATGGCAGTGGCAAGGTTGGGTTCGGCGCCTAGGCTGACACGGTGGGCGAATTCGACCCGAAGGCCAGGTTGGCGCGGTCCCCGGTCGCCCGGCTGGCCACGATCACGCCCGATGGTCTCCCCCACCTGGTGCCGGTGGTATTCGCGGTGGCCGACCCGGCCGACGTCGTGTACACCGCCGTCGACGCGAAACCCAAGACGACGCGGCGGCTGCGGCGGCTTGCCAACATCGAACACAACCCCCACGTGAGCCTGCTGGTCGACCACTACGCCGACGATTGGACGCAGTTGTGGTGGGTCCGGGCCGACGGCACGGCCACCATCCACGCCGGCGGGCCGGCGATGGAGTCCGCACACCGGCTGCTGCGCGCCAAATACCCTCAGTATCAGTCCGTTTCGCTGAACGGGCCGGTGATCGCGATCGCGGTGCACCGCTGGTCGGGCTGGCACGCCTGACGGCAGACGCAATTGTGGCCGGCCCGTGGCCTTGTGTTGGGCCGCGGTTGGGGGAAAAGTTGCTTCTGGATCCTGTGAGCCAGGACACACCACGCTGGGCGCACCCCTCGGCGACGCGGCCGGGGAGAACTGGAGGAACGTCATGGCGGACAAGGCGAATGCTTCCCAGGGCGCGGCGGCCGCCCCCACCGCGAGTGGTCCCGGCGAGGTGCGCAACATCGTCCTGGTGGGACCGTCCGGTGGCGGCAAGACCACCCTGGTCGAGGCGCTGTTGGTCGCCGGCGGGGTGCTGACCAGAGCGGGCTCCGTCACCGACGGCAGCACGGTGTGCGACTACGACGACGCCGAGATCCGCCAGCAGCGGTCCGTCGGCGTTGCCGTCGCCTCCCTGGCCCACGACGGCGTCAAGATCAACCTGGTCGACACGCCCGGATACGCCGACTTCGTCGGCGAGCTGCGGGCCGGCCTGCGCGCCGCGGATTGCGCGCTGTTCGTGATCGCGGCCAACGAGGGTGTCGACGAACCCACCAAATCGCTGTGGCAGGAATGCGACCAGGTCGGCATGCCCCGCGCCGTAGTGATCACCAAGCTCGACCACACCAGGGCCAATTACTCCGAGGCGCTGGCCGCCGCGCAGAACGCGTTCGGCGACAAGGTGTTACCGCTCTACCTCCCGACCGGACTGCCGTCCTGCGAGGGCCTGATCGGATTGTTGTCGCAGACGCGCTACCACTACTCCGGCGGAAAGCGGACCGCAGAGCAGGCCGATCCGGCCGACGCCGACCGGATCGAGGAGGCGCGTGGCACCCTGATCGAGGGCATCATCGAGGAATCCGAGGACGAGTCGCTGATGGATCGCTATCTGGGCGGTGAGTCCATCGACGAGGCGGTCCTGATCGAGGACCTGGAGCGGGCGATCGCCCGGGGTTCGTTCTTCCCGGTGATCCCGGTGTGCAGCAGCACCGGCGTCGGCACGCTGGAATTGCTGGAGGTCGCCACGCGCGGCTTCCCGTCCCCGATGGAACACCCACTGCCGGAGGTGTTTACGCCGCAGGGCGCGCCGCACGCGACGCTGACCTGCGACCCCGACGCTCCCCTGCTGGCGGAGGTGGTGAAGACGACGTCGGACCCCTACGTCGGAAGGCTGAGCCTGGTCCGGGTGTTCTCCGGGACCATCAGGCCCGACACGACGGTCCATGTGTCGGGCCATTTTGCGTCCTTCTTCGGCGCGGTCAACGGCAACGGCAGCACGCACCCCGACCACGACGAAGACGAACGGGTCGGGGTCCTGTCGTTCCCGCTCGGCAAGCAGCAGCGCCCGGCCACCGCCGTGGTGGCGGGCGACGTCTGCGCCATCGGCAAGTTGAGCCGGGCCGAGACCGGCGACACCCTCTCGGACAAGGCGGAGCCACTCGTCCTGAAACCGTGGACGATGCCCGAACCGTTGCTGCCGGTGGCGATCCAGGCGCACGCCAAGACCGACGAGGACAAGCTGTCGGTCGGACTGGGCCGGCTGGCCGCCGAGGATCCGACGCTGCGGATCGAGCAGAACCAGGAGACGCACCAGATCGTGTTGTGGTGCATGGGCGAGGCCCACGCCGGGGTCGTCCTCGACGCGCTCGCTAACCGCTACGGCGTCACCGTCGACACCGTGGAACTGCGCGTACCACTGCGAGAAACTTTCGGCGGCAAGGCAAAAGGGCATGGTCGCCACGTCAAGCAGTCGGGCGGGCACGGCCAGTACGCGGTGTGCGACATCGAAGTGGAGCCGCTGCCGGAGGGGTCCGGATTCGAGTTCGTCGACAAGGTGGTCGGCGGGGCGGTGCCCAGGCAATTCATCCCGAGCGTGGAGAAGGGCGTGCGCGCGCAGATGGAGAAGGGCGTGCACGCCGGCTATCCCGTCGTCGACATCCGGGTGACCCTGCTCGACGGCAAGGCCCACAGCGTGGACTCGTCGGACTTCGCGTTCCAGGCGGCGGGCGCCCTGGCGCTGCGGGAGGCGGCCGCGGCGACGAAGGTGAGCCTGCTCGAGCCCATCGACGAAATCTCGGTACTGGTCCCCGACGACTTCGTCGGCGCGGTGATGGGCGACCTGTCGGGCCGGCGTGGCCGTGTCCTCGGCACCGACACCGCGGGCCACGAACGCACGCTGGTCAAAGCCGAGGTGCCCCAGGTGGAGCTGACGCGCTACGCGATCGACCTGCGTTCGCTTGCCCACGGGGCCGCGTCGTTCACCCGCGGCTTCGCCCGTTACGAACCCATGCCGGAGGCCGCGGCCACCCGGGTGAAGGCCAGCGTCTGAGTCGTCACGCCCCGGCGCCGAACTGGCCGGCGACGGCGCGGCGGTCCAGCGAGCCCTTCGCGGTATGCGGCAGCTCCGCCGCCTGCTGAAAGCTGGTCGGCACCTCGAAGGGGGCCAGCCGGTCCCGCCCGAACTCTGCGAGCTCCTCCGCGGTTGGTGCGACGGGGCCCCGGGGAACGATCACCGCGGCCACCGCCTCGCCGTACAGCTTGTCGGGGACCCCGAACACGGCGACCTCCAGCACGCCGGGATGGCTGCCGAGCACGCCCTCTACGCGTTCCGGGGAGATCTTCTCCCCGCCCCGGTTGATCAGTTCCTTGATGCGGCCGCGAATGATCAGCTCGCCCGACGCCGACAACGTTCCCAGATCACCGGTGCGCAGCCACCCGTCGGTGAAATTTGCCGCGGTGATCGCGGGGTCGCCGAGGTAACCCCGGACGACGGTCGGCCCGTGCAACCAGACCTCGCCGACCTCTCCCGCCGGCACGGGCAAGCCGTCGGATCCGACGATCCGAATCTGCGGCCCGGTCGACCGGCCGACCAGACCCGCTGTGGCACCGGGGTTTTCGTCATGGCCGATTTCGGTCGTCGCCACCTGATGGGTGGCCTCGGTCATGCCGAAGGCGCAGACCACCGGGGCGCCGAACGTGTCCTGCAGCTGCTGTGCCGCTTCGACGGTGAGTGGCGCGCTGCAGCTGCGGATGAATCGCAACGCGGCGTTGCCGGGTCGGTCGCCTCCTGCCCGCTCCAAGAGGATCTGATGGATCGTCGGCACCGCCGTGTACCAGGTGGCGCGGACGGCGTCGACGTCGTCCCAGAAGGTGTGGGCCGAGAACCGTCCACGCGCGGGCAACAACACCGCACCGCCGGACACCAGGGTCGCCAGCAGCGCGGCGAGCAGCCCATGACCGTGGTAGAGCGGCATCACTGCCACCGTGGCATCGCGCGGTCCGAGGCCGTATCCGGCGATGATCGCCCGCACCGAGGCGGCGATGTTGGCGCGCGTCCACGGGACCATCTTCGGCACCCCGGTGGTGCCGCCGGTGAACATGATCATGGCGTCGTCGTCGCGCAGCCCCTGGGGCGTCGAAAAGCCCTGCGCCGGAGGTGCAGTCGCGGCCAGGCGCACCGCCGGGGCGCTATCCGTAGCACCGGCCGTGACCGCGAACGGCCACCACGGCAGGTCGCGTTCGCCTTGGTCGTCGGGCGCGTCGCCGTCGATCAGCACCGCCCTGGCCCCCACGGCCTCGCTGCGGGCGCGCTGCTCGCCGACCGGCAGGGCCGGATCCAGTGGAACCGCAACCAGTTCGGCCCGCGAAGCCGCCAGCAGTCCGACGACGAATTCAGCGTTGCTTGCGGAGCGCAGCGCGACACGGTCACCCGCGCGGAGCCCGGCCTGTCGGAGCTGCCCGGCCAGGTCGTCCACCAGCTGGACTAGATCGCGGTAGCCGAGCGGTATCCGCTCGGCGGTGACGACGAGAGCGGGCGCCTCCGGGGACCGGCGGGCCACCTCCTCGACCAGATCCACGATGCGTGCATCCGGGATCTCCGTCGACCCCGCGGCTTCGCTGCTGACGATCGCCTCAGACCTCATCGCTTCGCTCCTTTACGCTTCGCCGTCACAAGCAACTGCCCGAACCATGCCGGGTGAGCCTCCCACCCGTCCAATACCGAATCACTCACGGCCGATAACCAACGGCTATCGACGCCCCGAAACCGCGGCTGACTAGCGCCGATAGACGACATGTATCGGCGCATAGCGGCCCCGTCTTGGACACCCGCCGGGCCCCGGCGTCAAAGTAAGGGCGCAGGCTTTGCTTCACCTCCGACCAGACGTGAGGAGTCACCACCATGACCGCAGTTTCGGCATCCCCCGGCCAGGCGCAGGGGTCCGCGCGGCTGATCGACGGATTCCACCTGGTGGTGGAGGCGCTCAAGGCCAACGACGTGCACACCGTCTACGGGATCGTCGGCATCCCGGTCACCGACCTCGCCCGCGTCACACAGGCGTCCGGCATCCGCTACATCGGCTTCCGGCAGGAGGGTTCGGCCGGCAATGCGGCGGCCGCGGCCGGATTCCTCACCGGCCGGCCGGGTGTGTGCCTCACGACGTCCGGTCCCGGTTTCCTCAACGGGTTGCCGGCGCTCGCCAACGCCACCACGAACTGCTTCCCGATGATCCAGATCTCGGGATCGAGCGATCGGGCGCTGGTCGATCTGCAGCGCGGTGACTACCAGGACATCGACCAGCTCAACGCCGCGCGACCATTCGTGAAGGCGGCCTACCGGATCAACCGGATCGAGGACATCGGGCGCGGCGTCGCGCGCGCCATGCGCTCCGCGATCTCCGGCCGTCCCGGCGGCGTGTACCTCGACATCCCCGGCGACGTGCTGGGGCAAGCCATGGACGCCGCGGCCGGCGCGGACACCGTCTGGCGGATCGTCGACCCGGCGCCCCGGCAGCTGCCGGCACCCGAGGCGGTCGAGCGCGCGCTGCAGGTGCTTGCGCGAGCGGAACGACCGTTGATCGTGCTCGGCAAGGGGGCGGCATACGCCCAGGCGGACAACGTGATCCGCGAGTTCGTGGAGGCCAGCGGCATTCCTTTTCTGCCGATGTCGATGGCCAAGGGCCTGCTGCCGGATTCACACCCGCAGTCGGCGGCGGCCGCGCGCTCGCTCGCGATCGCACGCGCCGACGCGGTGCTGTTGGTCGGCGCACGTCTGAATTGGCTTCTCGGGCATGGGGATTCGCCGCGGTGGTCGGCGCACGCCAAGTTCATTCAGGTCGACATAGCGCCGGCGGAGTTCGACAGCAATCAGCCGATCGCGGCGCCCCTGGCCGGTGACATCGGCTCGGTGATGACGGCGTTGCGTGACGGCTTGGCCGCCCGTCCCGTCACCGCGCCCGCGGAATGGACCGGGGAGCTCGCCGAGCGCACCGCCCGCAATGATGCCAAGATGCGCGAGCGGCTGGCCGAAGATCCGCACCCGATGCGCTTCTACAACGCGCTTGGCGCGATTCGCGCTGTGCTGCAGGACAACCCGGAGGCGTACGTGGTCAACGAGGGGGCCAACGCGCTGGACCTGGCCCGCAACGTCATCGGTATGGAGCTACCGCGCCACCGGCTGGACACGGGCACCTGGGGCGTCATGGGCATCGGCATGGGCTACGCCATCGCCGCCGCCGTCGAGACCGGGCAGCCCGTGGTCGCGATCGAGGGGGACAGCGCGTTCGGGTTCAGCGGCATGGAAGTCGAGACCATTTGCCGCTACCGCCTGCCGGTGACCGTGGTCATTCTCAACAATGGTGGCGTCTACCGCGGCGACGAGGCACCCAACGGCGCCGACCCGGCACCGACCGTGCTCAACGCGCGGGCACGTCACGAGCTGATCGCGGAGGCCTTCGGCGGCAAGGGATATCACGTCACCACCCCGTCGGAGTTAGGCTCTGCCCTGTCCGAGGCGATTGGCTCTCGCGGACCGGCGGTCATCGACTGCGAACTCGACCCGGCGGCGGGAGTGGAAAGTGGGCATCTGGCGAGCCTGAACCCGACCAGCAAGGCGGTCAACGCCGGTGGGTGATACGCGACAGTTGCACGTCGAAGAACTCGTTCAGCGACAGCTGCGCGGCGGAGGCGGCGAGCGCCCGGGCGATCGGCGACCCGGGGCCTGCGGAATTGGTCGCCAGGGCGATGTCCGCCGTGAGCACCGGGTCGACCATCTGCACCGCGCGGACCTCCGGGCCCAGCGGCGACGTCCACAACCAGGTGTGCGGCACGATGCACGCCCAGTTGCCCGCGGCGACCTGTGCGAATAGCGAAGCGACGGAGTCGGTTTCGACCTGGGGCGACACCTCTATGGCGTGGTCCGCGAATGCCTTGTCGATGATCTGCCGGTCCCGCATGTCCGCGGTGAGCAATGCCAGCGGCAGCTGGGCGGCCTCCGGCCAGGTCATCGTCGATGCGGCGGACCCCAACATGTCCGCGGGTGACAACAGCACATAGTGCTCCCGGTACAGCGGCACCAGATTCACCTCATGGGCCTCGTCGGGCTCTGCGTGCACGATCGCGGCGTCCAGTTCGAATTCCCGCAGCCGACGGTACAGTTCGGTGCCCGCCAGCCGGGAAAGGATGTGCACCTTCGCCAACGGGTGCTCGGAGCAGAACGCCGAGAGCACCAGCGACGCCGTCGTCGACGCCGTGGGCACCGTCCCCAACCGGAGCATGCCGGTGATGCCGGACCGCACCGCATGCACCTCGGCCTTGAACGCGTCGTGTTCGGCCAGAATCCGCCTGGCCCACACCACCAACCGCTCCCCTTCGGGCGTGAGGCCCTCGAAGCTGTGGCCGCGATTGATCAGGGTGACGTTCAGTTCCCGTTCCAGCTTGGCGATCGCGGCAGAGAGCGCCGGTTGGGAGACGAAGCATTTCTCGGCAGCGCGGGCGAAGTGGCGCTCCTGCGCGACCGCGACGAAATACTCCAGCTGACGGAAGAGCACCCGCACCTCCTCGGCCCGAAGGAGTTTTGCTGAGGCTAACGCGTCACCGGCGCCCCGGCCAATCAGCGGGCCGGCGAGGAAGCTCGGTGGAAAGCGGCGGCGCGGGCGGGCCGAACTCGGCCGCACCCCGAAAGCGACTGCGCTGGTGGGAAACCGCCCCGACGGCGGCAACCGCCGCGCAAGCGGGTCGTTTATCTCCAGCCCAAAATGGTAATCCCCGTCAGACCGGGCCAGGGTCCGCCATGAACCGAGCATCCAGTCAACATGGCGGAATCTACGCGATGATCGGATCGCTACCGCTGAGCGGCGAACCCGCCAGAGTTTGCTGAAAGCGGCAGCGCCGGGACAGCCAGTAGAATAATCTGGTGTTTATCGCACCGTACCGAAGGGTGGACGCCATGCGCCGCGGTGTTCGTTATCTGTTTGTTATGGTCGCGATCACGACGCTGAGCCTCGTCGGAGCGACCGGCCGCAGCCACGCCGCCATTCCCGCTCCCCAACCCATGCCCGGCATCGCCGCGGTTTTGCCGGCCGACGGCGCGGTAGTGGGGGTCGCGCACCCGGTGGTGGTGAGTTTCCGGGCACCCGTCGGTGACCGCGCCGCCGTCGAGCGGTCCATCCACGTGACGTCGCCGAGCAACACACCGGGGCACTTCGAATGGGTCAAGGACGATGTCGTGCAGTGGGTGCCGAACCAGTACTGGCCTCCTCACACCCACGTCTCGGTGGGTATCCAGGCCCTCACGACGGGATTCGACACCGGTGACGCGCTTCTCGGCGTTGCGAGCATCTCCGGGCACACCTTCACCGTCAGCCGAAACGGCGAGGTGCTGCGCACCATGCCTGCCTCGATGGGCAAGCCCAGCCGGCCCACGCCGGTCGGCAACTTCACCGCCCTGGAAAAGGAGCGGTCGGTCGTGATGGATTCGCGGACCATCGGCATCCCGCTGAGTTCACCCGAGGGATACAAAATCACCGCCCAATACGCCGTCCGCGTCACATGGAGCGGCGTCTACGTGCACTCCGCGCCCTGGTCGGTCGATTCTCAGGGCTACGCCAACGTGAGCCATGGCTGCATCAACCTCAGCCCCGACAACGCCGCGTGGTACTTCAACCAGGTGAACGTGGGGGATCCGATTCAGGTCGTCGCCTGATCCTGGCGGCGCACGCGCCCTTTTGAAACGCGGCGTGATCCAACCTTCCCTCCCCTGTGACAACCGTCACAACGCTTGAACGGAAGACTGGCCCGCGACGGTGAGTTCCGGTAGGACGAGGACCCGAGCGAGAGGCTGTTCATGACCGGTGACGCGGCGCACGAAGAATCGAACGTTGCGGGTGCGAGCAGCGCGGCGCGCGAGCGGGTGGCCGACCGGATTCGCCGACTGGACGCGGGGGACGAGCAGTTCCGGAGCGCCAAGCCGGACCCGTCACTCCAGCGGACGGCCCGCCGGCCGGGACTGCGGCTGACCGAGATCCTGCAGACTTTCGTCGACGGTTACGCCGATCGTCCGGCGCTGGGCTGGCGGGCACGCTCGTTGGTCACCGATCCCGAAAGCGGCCGCACCACTGCGCAATTGCTCCCCCGGTTCGAGACCCTCAACTACCGCGATCTGTGGGCCAACGTAGGAGCGATCGCCACCGCATGGCGAAACGACACGGCTCACCCGGTGGCGCCCGGAGACTTCGTCGCCACAGTCGGTTTCGCCAGCGCCGAGTACCTGACCCTGGATTTGGTCTGCGGGTATCTCGGGCTGGTCGCGGTGCCCCTGCAGCACAATGCGGCGGCGTCCCGGTTGCGGCCCATCGTCGCCGAGGTCGAGCCGCGAGTACTCGCGGCGGGCGCCGGCTACCTCGACCTGGCCGTCGAAGCGGCGCTGGGCAGCGCGTCGGTGAGACGCCTGGTGGTCTTCGACTACTCCCCCCAAATCGACGATCAGCGCGAGGCTTTGGCGCGTGCGCGGGCGAAGCTTTCGGCCGCCGGCATGTCGGTGACGATCGAGACGTTCGACGAGCTGATCGAGCGCGGCCGCGCCCTGCCGCCCGAGCCGGCGTACGCCGGCGGCACCGACGAGCGGCTGGCCATGATCATGTACACCTCGGGCAGCACGGGGCTGCCCAAGGGTGCCATGTACACCGAGCGCATGCTGTGCAAGCTGTGGACCAACGAGCTGATGCCCGACTTCGCGGACACACCCGTGTTCAACGTCAATTTCATGCCGCTCAATCACCTCGGCGGCCGGATCCCCCTGTCGACTGCGTTCCAGGCGGGCGGCACCAGCTACTTCGTGCCCGAGAGCGACCTGTCCACGCTGTTCGACGACTGGAACCTGGTGCGCCCCACCGAAATGGGTTTGGTACCCCGGGTGGCGGAGATGCTGTACCAGCGCTACCAGAGTGCCGTCGACCGGCGGGTCGCCCAGGGGGCCGACGCGGAATCCGCGGAAGCCGAGGCGCGCACCGAGTTGCGCGAGCGGGTGCTGGGCGGGCGCATCGTCACCGCCTTCTGCGGCACCGCGCCCCTGGCAGCCGAGATGAGGGCCTTCGTGGAGAGTTGCCTGGAGGTCCATGTCCTCGACGGCTACGGGCTGACCGAGGTCGGGATGGTGACCAAGGACGGCCGGATCGCTGCGCCGCCGGTCTTGGACTACAAGCTCATCGACGTACCCGAGTTGGGTTATTTCCTTACCGACAAGCCCTTTCCGCGGGGCGAGCTGCTCGTCAAGTCGCTGACGGCCACGCCCGGATACTTCAAGCGCCCGGACGTCACCGCCAATGCCTTCGACGCGCAGGGCTACTACCGGACCGGTGATGTGATGGCGGAGCTGGAGCCGAACCGGCTCGCCTATGTCGACCGGCGCAACAACGTATTGAAGCTCGCCCAAGGCGAATTCGTCGCCGTCGCCAGCCTGGAGGCCGTGTTCAGCAGCGCGGCGCTGATTCGGCAGATCTTCGTCTACGGCAACAGCGAACGCCCGTATCTGTTGGCCGTCATCGTGCCGACCGCCGACGCGCTGGACAGGTTCGCCGGTGATGCCGACGGGATCAAGACCGCTCTGCACGAATCCCTGCGCCAGGCAGCCGGCCTCGCCGAGCTGCAGTCCTACGAGGTGCCCGCCGACTTTCTCGTCGAGGTCGAGCCGTTCAGTGAGGACAACGGTCTGCTGTCCGGGGTGGGCAAGCTGCTCCGGCCGAAGCTCAAGGAGCACTACGGCGACCGGCTCGAGCAGCTGTACGCGGACTTGGCCGCCAACCGGGTTTCCGAGTTGCGGGCGCTGCGAGAGGGAGCGGCGGATCGGCCGGTCATCGACACGCTGTCCCGCGCCGCCGAGGCGCTCCTCGGCCTCGCCGGCGGTCCGCCCGACCCCGACGCCCTGTTCATCGAACTCGGCGGGGATTCGCTGTCGGCGTTGACCTTCTCCAACCTGCTGCAGGACATCTTCGACGTCGAGGTGCCAGTGGGAATGATCATCGGTCCGGCCACCGATCTGGCTCAGCTCGCGGAATTCGTTGAGGCCGAGCGCCATTCGGGGTCACGCCGCCCGACGTTCGGGTCCGTGCACGGGAGGGACGCCACCGAGGCCCGCGCGACCGACCTCAGGCTGGACAAATTCCTCGACCCGAAGACGCTGGCCGACGCCCCCACCCTGCCGCGGGCCACCGGCACACCGCACACGGTGCTGTTGACCGGCGCCAACGGCTATCTCGGCCGCTTCCTGTGCCTGGAATGGCTGGAGCGCCTCGCCGAGACGGGCGGAAGACTGGTCTGCATCGTGCGCGGCACCGATGCGGCAGCGGCCGCCGAGCGTCTCGAAGGTGTCTACCGCAGTGGCGACCCGCATCTGGTCGATCGGTTCCGCGAATTGGCGGCCGACCACCTCGAGGTCATCGCCGGCGACATCGGCGAGCCGAGCCTGGGGCTGGACCAAGCGACGTGGGACCGGCTGGCCCGCAGCGTCGACATGATCGTTCACCCGGCGGCGCTGGTCAATCACGTGTTGCCGTACGACCAGCTGTTCGGGCCCAATGTCGTTGGCACCGCTGAAATCATCCGCCTGGCGCTCACCGCACGCATCAAACCGGTGACCTATCTGTCGACGGTCGCCGTGGCCATGTCCGTCGATCCGGCCCGGTTCACCGAAGACGGTGACATCCGCACGATCAGCCCGGTGCGGCCGATCGGATCCGGCTACGCAAACGGGTACGCGAACAGCAAGTGGGCCGGAGAGGTGCTGCTGCGCGAGGCGCACGATCTCTGCGAGCTGCCGGTCGCCGTCTTCCGGTCCGACATGATCCTCGCCCACAGCCGCTACGCCGGGCAGCTGAACGTTCCAGATGCCTTCACGCGGTTGATCTTCAGCCTGCTGGTCACCGGAATCGCGCCGTCGTCGTTCTACGAGCCCACCGGCACCGGCGACCGGGCCAGGGCCCACTACGACGGCCTGCCCGCGGACTTCGTGGCCGAGGCCGTGGCGGCGCTCGGCGAGCAGCTCGCGATGGCCCCCGACGAGCCGGAGCCGTCCGGGACGTTCCGCTCCTTCGACGTGATGAACCCGCACGACGACGGGATCTCCCTGGACGTGTTCGTGGACTGGTTGATCGCCGACGGCCACGACATCCGGCGCATCGAGGATTACCACGAGTGGCTCCGGCGGTTCGGCACGGCGCTCCGCGCCCTGCCGGACCAGCAGCGGCAACAATCCGTGCTGCCGTTGCTGGACGCCTACCACCAGCCGGAGCGGCCGCTGCGCGGGGCGCCGGCCCCGACCGACGTCTTCCGTGCGGCGGTCCAGGCCGCAAAGATCGGTGCGGACAAGGACATTCCGCACCTGTCGGCCGACTTGATCGCCAAGTACGTGTTCGACTTGCGGTTACTCGGGATGGTGTAGTGGTTAGCCGGGCAAGCCCCTCATGATCGCGACCTCTTGCTTACGTCCGACGTCGACCGCACCTCCATGGGCGTTCCTTCCGCGTCTGACGCCGCTGGTGCCTTCGCGGCCGCGCCACCAGACGGGCACTGGGCACCCGCCTTTGCGTGCCTATGCTTGCTGAGGGAAGGGATGCTCGCGGTGGGAGGAAACGACATGACGGCTGCTGCGGCGCGCGCCGTACGGTTCGACCGGTACGGGGGCCGGGAGGTGTTGTACGTGGCCGACATCGACATGCCTCGGCCCGGGCCCGGCGAGGTGGTGGTCGAGGTCCGCGCCGCGGGGATCAATCCGGGTGAGGCGGCTATCCGAAGCGGCGCGATGCATGAGATGTTTCCCGCGACCTTCCCATCCGGGCAGGGCAGCGACCTCGCCGGGCCCGGGCCGAGGCATGTCGATGTCGGCCACGTACAACACCTCCCGGCCCCCGTACCGGTCGAACCG
>NZ_LZIX01000193.1:0-1535 GCF_001666955.1 Mycobacterium sp. E735
CCGGCGCCGCCGCGGGCTACTCCCACAAATACGGCTTCCGCTACAGCGTCCTAACCCGACCCCCATCGGCCGGATAGCGGGACGACATGAGTGCTGACCATTTCACTTATCCGCGGCGGGATTTTATTCGGCTGGCGCCACGCTCGAACCCGGTCCCGAGGACAGCGCTGCGGCCCGGGCTCGACCACGGCGTCGGACCACGCGGTCGCGACGAACGCCTCGCTCCAGCTCATGGCCGGCAAGCGACCAGCGGCCCGATGACTGATCAACCCTGCCGCGCCGCGCGGCAGGAACGACCCATAGGCCTACGCGCACCGGCGGCCGCCCACGCTGCGGGGGTCGGGCGCCCAGGCGACCCACCGTCACCGATTTATCGTCAGTCAATACCCGAGCCAAGCGGCCAAGGTTAAGGAGTAATTCGTGTTTGATTTTGGGGCGCTTCCGCCGGAGGTTAATTCGGCGCGGATTTATGCCGGTCCGGGGTCGGGGTCGTTGATGACGGCGGCGTCGGCGTGGAATGCGATCGCCGCGGAGCTGCAGTCGGCTGCGTTGAGTTATCAGAATGTGGTGACCCAGCTGGCCAGTGAGGAGTGGGCGGGCACGGCCTCGGCGGCGATGGCGGCCGCGGCCACCCCGTATGCGGAGTGGCTGGCCAGCACGGCGGCGCAGGCCGAGCAGGCCGCGGTGCAGGCCGCCGCGGCGGCGGCGGCTTATGAGGCGGCGTTCGCCGCGGTGGTGCCACCGCCGGTGATCGCGGCCAACCGGGCGTTGGTGCAGCAGTTGCAGGCCACCAACGTGATCGGGCAGAACACCGGGGCGATCGCGCAGTTGGAGGCCCAGTACGGCGAGTTTTGGGCCCAGGATGCCGGGGCGATGGCCAACTACTCGGTGCAGTCCACGGCGGCGACCAAGGGCATCACCCAGTTCCAGGCCGCCCCGAAGGTGACCAACGACGCGGGCACCACCACCCAGGCCAGCACGGTGGCCAACGCGGCGGCCAATACTTCCGCCGGCAACGCGGCCAACGTCGCGCAAAAGGCGGCCACCACCGCCACGACGACCGCGGCCCCGCAGGCCGCCGCCGCCGCTCAGACGACGACCAACCCGCTGCAAGAGCTGTGGTTCCTGTTGACCGGCCAAACCACCATCCCCACCAACCTGGGCACACTCGTCAACGGGTACAGCCCGTTCGCCGGCCTGTTCTATAACACCGAGGGTCTGCCGTACTTCAGTACCGGTATGGCCAACACCTTCACCCAGATCGCCAAGTCGGTGGGGTTGATCGGTGGTGCGGCTCCGGCGGCGGCCAAGGCGCTGCCCGGTCTGGGTGGGCTCGGTGGCCTGCTCGGCGGCGGTGCCGGAGCGGTGCACCCGGCCGCGGCCATCGGCGGGGCGGCCTCCATCGGCGGCAAGTTGTCGGTGCCGGTGGCCTGGACCGGCGCCCCGGCGCTGCCGGCGATGGGCCACACCGCGGTCCCGGTCAGCGCGATCAGCGCCGCACCCGAGGCAGCCGGGGGACCGGGCAACCGAATCCT
>NZ_LZIX01000194.1:0-1051 GCF_001666955.1 Mycobacterium sp. E735
CCGCCGAACCGGCTCAAGGCCGCCGAGGAGGCGGCCGGCCAGTTCGCCAGTCAGCTCACGCCGGGCATCAACCTGGGCCTGGTCGGCTTCGCCGGCACGCCATACCTGCTGGTGTCGCCCACCCCGCAGCACCAGGCGACGATCGACGCGCTCAAGAAGCTCGACTTCGCCGACAGCACGGCCACCGGCGAGGCCATCTTCACCGCCCTGCACGCGGTGAGCGCCCTGGCCATCACGGGTGGCGACACCCCGCCCCCGGCCCGCATCGTGCTGCTGTCCGACGGCGGGGAGAACGTGCCGCTGGACGCCAACGCCCCGCAGGGGGCGTTCACCGCCGCCCGGGCCGCCAAGGCCGCGGGCGTGCAGATCTCGACGATCTCCTTCGGGACGCCGTACGGCACCGTCGAGTACGAGGGCGCCACCATCCCGGTTCCCGTAGACGACCAGACGCTGCAGAAGATCTGCGAGATCACCGACGGCCAGGCGTTCCATGCCGACAGCCTGGAGTCGCTGAAGAACGTCTACTCGACCCTGCAGCGCCAGATCGGGTACGAGACCGTCAAGGGCGACGCCAGCCTCGCGTGGATGCTGCTGGGGGCGGTCGCGTTGGCCGGCGCGATCCTGGCCGGCCTGTTCCTGAACCGCCGGCTGCCGTCCTGACGATCAGACCGGCAGCCGCCGGTTGATCAGCAGCGCCAGCGCCGTCGCGATCAATGCGGTGATCACGCCCAGGCGCAGCCACCCGGCGCTGCCCGGCCCGGCCACGGTGCGATAGCCGATGTCCTTCTCGATGGCGTTGTAGCTCTTGTTGAGCTCGGCGATGTTGCTGGCGGTGTAGGACTGCCCGCCGGACAGCTTGGCGATCGTCTTCATCTGGTCCGTCGAAACCGGGACGGCCACGCGCTGCCCGTCCATCTCGATCTCGCCGGTCTTGGTGCCGAACGAGATCGTCGAGATGGGCACCCCCTCGTCCCGGGCCAGCCGCGCCGCCGTGTAGACCCCGTCGTGCGGGTCGCTGGGATTGGACGGCTTGTTCTCCCCGCCGTCGGAC
>NZ_LZIX01000195.1:0-33757 GCF_001666955.1 Mycobacterium sp. E735
TGCTGGTGCGCGCGACCCAGCCGGGGTTGATGCTTTCGGGGACGACCAGCACCCGCGAGGTGGACGACGACGGCGCCTGCACCTCGCGCCGGTCCGGCCCCCACGCCCGCCACACCGGAACCGCGACGGCGGCGGGCGCGACCGGGGCGGCCGCCCGCGAGGTCAGCTCGGCGCCGTCGACGACGAACTGGGCGCCCGGGCTGATCAGCAGCTCCTGTTGGCCCGCAGGCAGCGCGACCGGGTCGGGGTCGCACGCGCGCGCGGCGATGGGCTCGCCGCCGAGCAGCGCGCCCACGGTGGTGCGGATCGATGTGTGCACGAACCGGCCCGCGACCGCGATCACCGGGCCGTGGTCGCAGTCGACCGTGATCTCGCGCCCGCGGTTGCGGGCGGCGTCGGCGGGCGCGATCGGGTTGCCGTCGGCGCCGAGCGCCGACAGCTCGGCCAGCCCCGGCGGCTTGAGCTGGTCGAAGCCCAGCGCGTTGCGGTCGATGACGTCTTCCCAATTCAGCAGGCTCACGGTGACGCTGTCGGTCACTCGCGGGTTCAGCGAAAGTGTCTGCGGTTCACCGGGTTTCAACGAACGCACCTGCGGGCCGTCGCCCAGGTCGACCGCCACCATCGTCGGGTGGGCGGGCAGCGCCGAGCGGCTGGGCACCAGCCGCAGGCCGGTGACCTCGGTGGGCCGGGGCAGGGTAAGCGTCAGCGTGGGCGGTGTCTTGTGCTGCACCACCCGCTGCGGCGCCGTCCACGCGGTGGACGGGTCGCCGTCGGTCGCCGCAAACGTCGAGCCGAGGACGTCGACCATGTCGGAGTCGCCCCTCGCCCGGGTGGTGCCCGGCTCGGCGATCAGGTCGGCCAGTTTGGGGCCCTGGCGCGGCCTTACCCACACCAGCGGCGTCACCGACATCGGTGCCGGAACGGTCAGCGTCCGGCTCAGATTGACCGGCTCCTCGGGCGCCAGGGCCATCGACGGCGCGCAGCGCACGCCATCGGGCGCCGTCGCGCACCCCGGCCTGCCGAGCAGCTCCGAACCCAGGTCCCAGCCGGTGATCGACGAGCCGGTCGGGGGCCCGGGGACCCGCACGGTGTGCCGCAGCTCGACCGGGTGGGCGAATCCGGACGCGTCGTATTGGGTGATCGAGAGGTCGGTGATGCCGAATTGCACACCCGGCGAGCCGTCGTCGGTGCCCGCGGCGGTAATCCGCACCCAGGGCGTCTCGCCGTAGGGCAGTGCGGAGGCGAGCGGCTTGCCGGGCTCGTCGAACCGCAGGGTGGTGCTACCGGTCGCCGTCTCGATCAGGATGCGGCGCACCTGGGCGCCGACGGCGGTGGCGCTCGGCGTCAGGGTGAGCGCCGCGTTGGTCACCGGATGGTCGAAATCGACCTGCAGCCACTGGCCGACGGCCGCCTGCAGCGAGTTGGACACCCACGCGGTCGCGGGGTCGCCGTCGATGGCGGCGACGGGCGCGGTCGCCGGCGCGACGTCGGGCATGGCCGTGGAGTCCGACGACGAGCTCGACACCGTGATCCGGCCCCCGGTCCACGCGCCGACGACCGGGTCCGCGCCCGGGACGGGATAGTCGGGCACCCGGTTGTAGGTATGCCGCGCGTCGCCCGGCGCACGGACGGCCGACGAATGCTGGTCCACCCGCCCGTAGTCGGTCTCGCGGGAGACCGGGGTATCGGTGACGGTCACGGTCGGCGCCGGAATGTCGGCCGCGCGAGCGTCGGCGGACATCAGCACCGGACCCAACGGCGGCTGATTCTGCAGCCGGCGCCGCTCGTCGAGGCGCAGCAGCACCTCCGGCCCGCCGTCGACCCGGGGCAGCCGGTCGACGTCGGCGAAGTACGGCGCTCCGGAACCGCCGGCGACCCGGTAGACCTCGACGGCCGGATATCTGGGCCGCAGGCCGCTGTCGGCGACGAAGCCCGCGAGGGTGCCGGGGCCCACCGGCTCGCCGAACTGAGCCACCTTCTGCAGGCCCGCGGACCCGTCGACGACGCGGTGCACCAGGATGGGCCGCGCCGAGCGCGACGTGTCCGGATCCAGGTCGTTGCGCAACACCAGATACGAAATACCTTGGCGGGCAAGCGTATCCGCCAGCCCCGCCGATGGGCGCCCGGCGGCGAAGAGGCGCTGCACCGAATCCAGCGCCCGGATGGTTTGCGGCGGCGTCAGCGGGATGGAGTCGCGCACGCCCCACGGGCTGCCGCCGAGCACCTGCAGCGGCTCGTCGTGGCTGGTGCCCCACACCTGGGTGGCGAACGGCGCCCCCGGGACCACCAGCACCCGGCCGGGCACCGGGGTGCCCGTGTTGTGCCGGTCGAGCCAGTCGGCGGTTTCCTGCCAGTAGCGGGGTATCGCGCTGAAGGTGCCGGGCGGGGTCAGCCGGCCCGTCCACGCCAGGGAGGTGCTCACCAGCAGCGCCGTCAGCACGACGATCGCGACGGCCACCCGGCTGTCGCGCTCTGGATGGGCGAACGCGCGCAGCCATCGGGAGGCGGGCCCCCACCCGGGCAGCGGGACCCGGCCCAACACCTGGGCGACGCCCAGCACGATCGGGATCCGGACCACCGACCCCAGCTTGTGCACGTTGCGCAGCGGCGCGCCGCCGGCATCCAGGAACGTCTGCACCGCGTGCGCCACCGGCGAGCCGAGCCCGCCGCTGTAGCCGGCGGCCATCAGCACCACCCCGGCCACCAGCATGGTCACCAACCGCCCGCGGGGCGGCATCGCCGGACTCGCCAGCCCCGCAAGCCCGGCCGCCGCGACCAGGCAGGTGGCCAGGACGGCCGCCGACCCGGTCACCAGCGGCGCACCGGCGGTCGCGGTCGGCGCCACGTACGGGGTCCAGCTGTCGGTGCCGCGCAGGATCTCCGTGAGCGACGACCACTGCGTCGTCACACCGGAGGATTCGATGAAGTCCAGGAAGGGTGGGCTGATGGCTCGCAGCATCACCAGCGCCACCAGCCACCACAGCATCGCCAGGAAGAGCGCCAGCAACCACCACCCGGTGTAGCGCCACCACAGCCGGTTGGGCCGGTGGCACGCCCACCAGATCACCGCGGGCAGGCAGCCGGCCAGCGTGGCGATCGCGTTGACCGCGCCCATCAACGCCACGGCCAGACCGGCCTGCGCGGCGAGCGCTCGCACCGACCGGTCGCCCGACGCGCGCAACGCCAGGATCGTCGGCAGCAGCACCCACGGCGCCAGCATCATCGGCAGGGTTTCCGACGAGATGGACCCCAGGGTGGTCAGCACCCGCGGCGACAGCGCGAACGCGGCGGCGCCGATCACCCGCGACGCGGGGCTGCCGATGCCGAGCGCCTCGGCGACCCGCAACAGCCCCCAGAAGCCGACGGTGAGCAGCAGCGCCCACCACAGCCGCTGGGTGACCCACCCGGGCACCGAGAGCAGATGGCCGATCGCGAAGAAGGTGCCGTGCGGGAAGAGATACCCGTAGGCCTGGTTCTGCGCCTGCCCGAACGGCAGCTCGCTGTTCCACAGGTTGGTGGCGCGGGCGAGGAAGCGCAGGGGGTTGGCGGTGAGGTCGAGTTTGGTGTCGGGGGAGACCCGGCCCGGGGATTGGGCGAAGGTCAACAGCAGGGCGATCGCCCCGACCAGCCATAGCCACCGGCGCGACACGGGCGCGGCCGACGAGGAGGTGACTACCGCCGCCCGCACCGCTGAACTCGGCGACGGTGACCCGCCGCGCCCGGCTGCGCCGCTAGCTACGGTTGCCGTACTCGACCCGGTTGAGCACTGACGACTGCGGATCGCCCCCGGGGAGTGGCGGTTTCGTGTCCTGCTGCACCATCAACGTGATCCCGAAGATCGCTGCCGCGCCGAGCAACAGACCCACCACCACGCTCGCGGCGGCGGGCGCAATGATCCGGTTCATCGACGGCTCCTCACAGCATCTTCGAAAACGTGGCGGCGGCTTAGCGCCAACCTAGCAGAACCCCGGTCGGCGCTCGTCAGGGCAGACAGTGCCCGTGAAAGCACCGGTCGCCGTATTGCACCAGGTGGGGCTCGAGCGGGATCAGCGCGGCCGGACGGACCGGCACCGCCGTCAGGCCGTGGTCGGCGACGGCGAGCGTGACGCCCAGGGTGGTCGCGACGCCGACCGTCAGACCCACCGCGATGCTGGCCGCAGCCGCCAGGGTGAAACCGGTCATCGCTGGCTCCTTGATCTCGCCCCCCGCTAGCCCAGCTAGCACCTGCCCACGAATGCCCGCGCGGCCGAACAAGAAAACCTCGCCACTCCCCAGACCCGGAGGCCTGGACCCCGCCGTGCAAACATGGCCCGATGTCATTCTCGCGCACCATGACCGTCGCGGGGGCCGTGCTCGCGTCCGTGTCGGCTTTGGTGGCGGGCTGCGCCCACCACGCCGCCCGGCCACCCGGCCCGTCGACCTCGGTCAGCAAGCCGGCGGCCGCGCCCGCGCCGCCGGCCTGCGGTGACGTCACCGCGCTCCCGGTCCGCGACAAGCTGGCGCAGCTGCTGATGGTGGGCGTGAAGAACGCCGACGACGCCCGCTCGGTGGTCGACGGCTATCACGTGGGGGGCATCTTCATCGGAAGCTGGACGGACCTGTCGATCTTCAAGGGCCCGCTGGCCGACATCTCGGCGAAGGCCGGACCGCTCCCGTTGGCGGTGAGCGTCGACGAGGAGGGCGGCCGCGTCTCGCGGCTGCGGGCGCTGATCGGCTCGGCGCCGTCGCCCCGCCAACTGGCACAGACCATGACCCCCGACCAAGTCCACGCCCTGGCGGCCGACCGCGGCAAGAAGATGCGCGACCTGGGCATCACCATCGACTTCGCCCCCGTGGTCGATGTCACCGACGCCACCGACGGCGTCATCGGGGACCGCTCGTTCGGCGGCGATCCCAACACGGTCACGGCCTACGCCGGGGCGTATGCGCAGGGCCTGCGCGACGCGGGGCTTTTGCCGGTGCTCAAACACTTCCCGGGGCACGGGCACGGCTCGGGGGATTCGCACACCGGCGGTGTGGTGACCCCGCCGTTGAGCGAGCTGCAGGGCGTCGACCTGGTGCCCTACCGGACGCTGGTGACCGCGGCCCCGGTCGCGGTGATGCTGGGTCACCTGCAGGTGCCCGGGCTGACCGGTGACGACCCGGCGAGCCTGAGCGCCGCGGCGGTGCGACTGCTGCGCGACGGCGTCGGCTATGGCGCCCCGCCGTTCAACGGCCCGGTGTTCACCGACGACCTGTCCAGCATGGGCGCCATCTCCGACCGGTACGGCGTCGCCGAGGCGGTGCTGCGCACCCTGCAGGCCGGCACCGACGTCGCGCTGTGGGTCACCACGGACGAGGTGCCCGCGGTCCTTGACCGGCTGCAGAAGGCCGTGGCCGCCGGCGAACTGCCCGGGCAGCGGGTCGACGACGCGCTGGGGCGGGTGGCGACGATGAAGGGCCGCAGCCCAGCGTGCGGCCACTAGCGGGTCGGCCACTAACGCGTGTGCGGTCACCGCGCGTTGCTTACTCTGGAGTCAGATAGACGAGCTAGAGAGGCGAGCGATGGCGGGTGGCACCAAGCGGTTACCGCGGGCCGTCCGCGAGCAACAAATGCTCGACGCCGCCGTCCAGATGTTTTCGGTCAACGGCTACCACGAGACCTCCATGGACGCGATCGCCGCCGCGGCGCAGATCTCCAAGCCGATGCTGTATCTGTACTACGGCTCCAAGGAGGACCTTTTCGGCGCCTGCCTGAACCGGGAAATGGGCCGCTTCATCGACGCGGTCCGCGCCGACATCGACTTCAGCCAAAGCCCGAAAGACCTGCTGCGCAACACGATCGTGGCGTTCATGCGCTACATCGACGCCAACCGGGCGTCGTGGATCGTGATGTACACCCAGGCCACCAGCTCGCAGGCGTTCGCGCACATGGTGCGCGAGGGGCGTGAACAGATCATCGAGCTCGTCGCCGGGCTGGTGCGGGCCGGCAGCCGCACCCCGCGGACCGAACGCGAACACGAGATGATGGCCGTCGCGCTGGTGGGCGCCGGCGAGGCGACGGCCAACCAGCTGTCCACCGGGGACATCGACGCCGACGAGGCGGCCGAGATGATGATCAACCTGTTCTGGCACGGCCTCCGGGGCGCACCGGGGGAGCGGGAGGCCGCGGCCGCCGCTCTGCCCAAGAAGGGCGGGAGCGGCGCCGCCAAGCGCTAACCCCTAGATTCGTGATGTGGCTCGACCGCCCGCCCGCCGCAACGTCGACTTCTTCTGCGCCGTAATCATCGTCGGACTGCTGGCCGGCGTGGCCGGGCTGGCGACGACGTTCGTGCTGCGCTTCGTCCAGCACGTCACGTACAACTACTCCTTCGGGGCGCTGCTCGCCGGGGTCGCGGCCAGCAGCCCGGTGCGCCGGGCCGTGGGACCGATGATCGGCGGCGCGCTGGCGGCGATCGGCTGGTGGCTCCTGCGGAGCCGGACCGACGTTCCGCCCATGGCCGAGACCATCTCGAGCCGAGAGCGGATACCGCGGCTGGCGTGGAGCCTGGACGCCATGCTGCAGGTGCTGCTCGTCGGGTCGGGCGCGTCGCTGGGCCGGGAAGGGGCCCCGCGCCAATTCGCCGCGGCCCTCGGTGATTTCGGGACCGCCTGGCTCAGGCGGCTGTCGCCGCGCGACCGCGAGGTGCTGCTGGCCTGCGCGGCCGGCGCCGGGCTGGGCGCGGTCTACGCCGTTCCGCTGGCGGGTGCGCTGTTCTCGGTGCGGATCCTGCTCAACACCTGGCAGCCGCGGGCGGTGGGCGCGGCGTTCATCTCCTCCAGCCTGGCGGTCGCCGTCGGTTCGGCCATCACCCGCGACGAACCGAACCTGCAGTGGCCGATCGGAGAGTCCACCTACCTGCTGACCGCGCACGGGCTGCTGCTGGCGCCGGTCGCGCTCGCGGTGGGGCTGGCGTTCAACCGGTTGATGGCGGCGGCCCGGCCGGCCAAGCCGATGCGAAACTGGGTGCTGGTCCCCGCGCTCGCGGCCGCCGGGCTGGTGATGGGCATCTGCTCGCACTGGTGGCCCGAACTGCCCGGCAACGGCCGAAGCATCCTGACGGTCAGCCTGGCCAGCGGCATGACGCTGTTGTCGGCGCTCGCGATCCTCGCGTTGAAACCCCTGCTGACCGCGCTGTTCCTGCGCGCCGGCGGGGCCGGCGGGATGCTGACGCCGTCACTGGCCACCGGCGCGGCCGCGGGGGCTGCGCTGGTGCTCGCGATCAACTGGGCGGTCGGGACGCACTTGCACGTGCCGGCGGTATCGCTGGCCGGCGCCGCCGGTGTGCTCGCGGTGACGCAGGGCTCACCGATCTGGGCGGCGATCTTCGTCTGGGAGCTCGCCCGGCCGCCGCTGTGGCTGTTTCTTCTGTTCCTGCTGACCGCGACCGGGGCGCACGGGCTGAAAGTCCTTGCCAACGGCCGCGGCCCGACGCATTCGGGCTAGAACCGCTGGAACTAGAGCGCCCGGACCGTCCCGGTCAGGTGCGGATAGCCCTTGGCGATGTTGCGCAGCGAGATGTCCCAGCCGTCATGGGTTTCGTCGATGTAGAGCCCCGCGGTGGCCGGCAGTACCAGCGGCTTGCCGAACCGCACGGAATACTTCACCGCGTCCGGCAGCCGCGCTTCGACGTTAGCCAATACTGCTGCGGCGCTGAACATTCCGTGCGCAATGACGGTGGGGAAGCCGAACAGCTTGGCCGCGATCGGGTTGGTGTGGATCGGGTTGTGGTCGCCACTGACCGCGGCATAGCGCCGGATCAGGCTGGGGCTGACGCGCACGACGGTGCTGGGCGGCGGCAGCTTGGGCTGTTTCTGCGGCGCCGGCTTGGGCTCGTCGGACAGGCTGGTGCGCTGCTGGTGCAGGAAGGTCGTCACCTGATGCCACGCGGTGTCGTTGCCGACGTTCACGTCGGTCACCAGGTCGACCAGCAGGCCCTTGCGGTGCTCGCGCAGGTTCTCCGCGTGCACCTGCACACCGACGGTGTCGGTGACCGCGATCGGCCGGTACTGCGTGATGTGGTTCTCCATGTGCACCGAACCCATTGCGGCGAAAGGAAAGTCGAACCCGGTCACCAGCGACATCATCGTGGGGAACGTCAACGCGAACGGATAGGTCAGCGGCACGTCGTTGCCGTAGCGCAGGCCGGTGACCGCCGCGTACTCGGCCACGTTCGCCTGGTCGATGGGCAATTCCTCGATGGTCACCGTGCGCGTGGGCAGCTGATTGCCACGGGACACCAGCGGCAGCGCACCGGCCGCCGCGCGCAGCATGTTCTTCAGGCCGCTTGGCTGATTCATCGCGATCTCCTCAGGCCTATGCGCCCAGCATGGCCTGGCCGCAGACGCGGATGACGTTGCCCGTCACCGCATTCGAGGCCGGACTGGCGAAGTAGGCGATGGCCTCGGCGACGTCGACGGGCTGGCCACCCTGCAGCAGCGAATTCATCCGCCGGCCTACCTCGCGGGTGGCCAGCGGGATGGCGGCCGTCATCTGGGTCTCGATGAAACCCGGCGCGACGGCGTTGATCGTGATGCCCTTGGCGTACAGCTCCGGCGCCAGCGCCTGGGTGAGACCGATCATCCCGGCCTTGGTGGTGGCGTAGTTGGTCTGCCCGCGGTTGCCGGCGATGCCGGCCATCGAGGACAGCCCGACGATCCGGCCCCCTTCGCCGATGGTGCCGTTGCCCACCAGTCCTTCGGTAATCCGAAGCGGCGCAAGGAGATTGACGGCCAGCACCGCGTCCCAGCGGGCGTCGTCCATGTTGGCAAGCAACTTGTCGCGGGTGATGCCCGCGTTGTTGACCAGCACGTCGGCGTGCCCGTCGTGGTGCTCTTGCAGGTGCTCGGTGATCTTGTCCACGGCGTCGTCCGCGGTGACGTCGAGCCACAGCGCGGTGCCCCCGACCCGGCTGGCCGTCTCGGCCAGCGCCTCGGCGGCCGATTCGACGTCGATGGCGACGACGCGGGCGCCGTCGCGGGCGAACACCTCCGCGATCGTCGCGCCGATCCCGCGGGCCGCGCCGGTCACGATGGCCACCTTGCCGTCCAGCGGCCGCTCCCAGTCGGCCGGCGGGGTGGAGTCGGCCTCGCCGACGTAGAACACCTGGCCGTCGACGTAGGCCGACTTGGCCGACAGGATGAACCGCATGGTCGATTCCAGGCCCGTCGCAGCCGGTTTGGCGTCGGGCGACACATACACCAGCGCCACCGTGGTGCCGTTGCGCAGCTCCTTGCCCAGCGAGCGCGTGAACCCCTCCAACGCGCGCTGCGCGATCCGCTCGTGCGGGCTGGCGGCGGCGTCGGGCGTGGTGCCGACCACCGCGACCCGCGCGGAGTGGCCCAGGTTGCGCAGCAGCGGCGTGAAGAACTCGTACAGCCCCCGAAGGCCCTCCGGCGTGGTGATCCCGGTGGCGTCGAACACCAGGCCGCCGAACTGGTCGGCCCAGCGTCCGCCGAGATTGTTGCCGACCAGGTCGTAGTCCTTGTCCAGGGCGGCGCGCAGCGGCTCGACGATCCGCCCCTCACCGCCGATCAGCAGCGCGCCGGCCAGGGGCGGATCACCGGGCCGGTAGCGGCGCAGCGTCTCGGGCTGCGGAACCCCGAGCTGCTTGGCGAGAAACGATCCAGGACCGGAATTGACAACCTGAGAGAACAGATCGGACGAGACCTTGGGAGCCACCGGAGCTACCTTCCATGAGCGTGCGAAGTCGGGGTGTGCCTACAGCACAACCGTATCGGGGACGAACTTACTTCAGAGTAAGAACAGTGGGTAGTATGGCCCCAGACGGGCATACCAAAACCGACAGACGGCAGATACACGGAGAAGACAGTGGCCCCTGCAAGTTCCGAGGCAAGCAACCAGCGCATTTCGCAGCGGCGACCCGTCGCCGTGCTGGGCGGCAACCGCATCCCGTTCGCCCGGTCCGACGGCGCGTATGCCGAGGCGTCCAACCAGGACATGTTCACCGCCGCCCTGGGCGGGCTGGTGGACCGCTTCGGCCTGGCCGGCGAGCGGCTGGGCGTGGTGGTCGGCGGCGCCGTGCTCAAGCACAGCCGTGACTTCAACCTCACCCGCGAGTGCGTGCTGGGCTCCGAGCTGTCGTCGTACACGCCGGCGTTCGACCTGCAGCAGGCGTGCGGGACCGGGCTGCAGGCGGCCATCGCCGCGGCCGACGGCATCGCGTCCGGCCGTTACGACGTCGCCGCCGCCGGCGGGGTGGACACCACCTCGGACCCGCCGATCGCCCTGGGTGACAACCTGCGCCGCACGCTGCTCAAGTTGCGCCGGTCCAAGTCCAACGTCCAGCGGCTGAGGCTGGTGGGCACGCTGCCCGCCAACCTGGGCATCCAGATCCCTGTCAACAGCGAGCCGCGCACCGGGCTGTCCATGGGCGAGCACCAGGCGATCACCGCCAAGCAGATGGGCATCAAGCGCGTCGACCAGGACGAGCTGGCCGCGGCCAGCCACCGCAACATGGCCGCCGCCTACGATCGCGGCTTTTTCGACGACCTCGTCACCCCGTTCCTCGGGCTGTACCGCGACGACAACCTGCGTCCGGACTCGTCGGCGGAGAAGCTGGCGAAGCTCAAGCCGGTGTTCGGCGTGAAGTCAGGCGACGCGACGATGACGGCCGGCAACTCCACCCCGCTGACCGACGGTGCCTCGGTCGCGCTGCTGGCCTCCGAGGAGTGGGCGGCCGCCCACTCGCTGACGCCGCTCGCCTTCCTGGTGGACGCGGAAACGGCGGCCGTGGACTACGTCAACGGCCGCGACGGCCTGCTGATGGCGCCCACCTACGCGGTGCCGCGGCTGCTGGCCCGCAACGGCCTGAGCCTGCAGGACTTCGACTTCTACGAGATCCACGAGGCGTTCGCCTCGGTGGTGCTGGCGCACCTGCAGGCGTGGGAGTCGGAGGACTACTGCAAGGAGCGGCTGGGCCTCGACGCCGCGCTCGGCTCGATCGACCGGTCCAAGCTCAACGTGAACGGCTCGTCGTTGGCGGCCGGGCACCCCTTCGCCGCCACCGGCGGGCGGATCCTGGCCCAGGCGGCCAAGCAGCTCGCCCAGAAGAAGGCGGAGCAGAAGGGTGCGGCCAAGCCGCTGCGTGCGCTGGTGTCCATCTGCGCCGCCGGCGGCCAGGGCGTGGCCGCGATCCTCGAGGCCTGAGCGCCCCGCCGGGTGGGCGGTTCCATGAAATCGGTCACAGCGGGTTAGTAACTCCGGCGGCTGGGTAACCGTATGCGCGGATGACCCCGTGTTGTGGTCTGACCCCCCGACCCCGACGGCAATACGGGGCATCCCTGAAACGGCCGCCGGTCGGCGTGGACGGGCGTACGAGAAGGGCCGCCGCTGGAGTGAGGGGATCCAGCGGCGGCCTTTTTGTATGCCCGTCTGTGCCCGATTGACCGCGCCCAATCAAAAGCCCCGCTCCCATTTCGGAAGCGGGGCTTTTGATCTGCCTGTCAGAAGGCGGCTTCGTCGAGCTCCATGATGTCGTTGTCCAGCGTCTCGATCACCTCGCGGGTGCTGGCCAGCAGCGGCAGGAAGTTCTTCGCGAAGAACGAGGCCACCGCGACCTTGCCCTCGTAGAAGGACCGCTCGTCGCCGCTGGCGCCGGCGTCCAGCGCCTGCACGGCCACCGCGGCCTGCTGCTGCAGCAACCAGCCGATGACGAGGTCGCCGACACTCATCAGGAAGCGCACCGATCCCAGGCCCACCTTGTAGAGGCTGGTCACGTCCTCCTGCGCCGCCATCAGGTAGCCGGTCAGCGTGGCCGCCATCGCCTGGACGTCGGCCAGGGCCTTCGCCAGCAGCTCGCGCTCGGACTTCAGCCGGCCGTTGCCGGACTCGCTGTCCACGAACTTCTGGATCTCACCCGACACGTGGGCCAGCGCCACACCCTTGTCGCGGACGATCTTGCGGAAGAAGAAGTCCTGCGCCTGGATGGCCGTGGTGCCCTCGTAGAGGGAGTCGATCTTGGCGTCCCTGATGTACTGCTCGATCGGGTAGTCCTGCAGGAAGCCGGATCCACCGAAGGTCTGCAGGCTCTCGGTCAGCTTGGCGTAGGCCTGCTCGGAACCGACACCCTTGACCACCGGCAGCATCAGGTCGTTGACCTTCACGGCCAGCTCGGCGTCGACGCCGTGCACCGCCTCGGCGACCGCCGCGTCCTGGTAGGTCGCGGTGTAGAGGTACAGCGCACGCAGACCCTCGGCGTAGGCCTTCTGGGTCATCAGCGACCGGCGTACGTCGGGGTGGTGCGTGATGGTCACCCGCGGGGCGGTCTTGTCCGTCATCTGGGTCATGTCGGCGCCCTGCACGCGCGACTTGGCGTACTCGAGCGCGTTCAGGTAGCCCGTCGACAGGGTGGCGATGGCCTTGGTGCCGACCATCATCCGGGCCTGCTCGATGACCTCGAACATCTGCGCGATGCCGTTGTGCACCTCGCCGACCAGCCAGCCCTTGGCGGGCACGTCGTGCTGGCCGAAGGACAGCTCACAGGTGGCCGAAACCTTCAGGCCCATCTTGTGCTCGACGTTGGTCACGAAGACGCCGTTGCGCTCGCCCAGCTCGCCGGTCTCGAAATCGAACAGGAACTTGGGCACGAAGAACAGCGACAGGCCCTTGGTGCCCGGACCCGCGCCCTCGGGACGCGCCAGCACCAGGTGGAAGATGTTCTCGAACAGGTCGCCGGAGTCGGCCGAGGTGATGAACCGCTTCACGCCCTCGATGTGCCACGAGCCGTCGTCCTGCTTGATCGCCTTGGTGCGGCCCGCACCGACGTCGGAACCGGCGTCCGGCTCGGTCAGCACCATGGTGGAACCCCATCCGCGCTCGGCGCAGATCACGGCCCACTTCTTCTGCTCCTCGGTACCGAGGTGGTAGAGGATGTTGGCGAACCCGGCGCCGCCGCCGTACATCCAGACGGCGGGGTTGGCGCCGAGCAGATGCTCGTGCAGCGCCCACACCAGGGCCCGGGGCATCGGCATCCCGCCCAGAACCTCGTCGATGCCGACCTTGTCCCAACCGGCCTCGGTGACCGCGCGCACCGACTTCTTGAAGGACTCCGGCAGCGTCACCGAGTGGGTCTTCGGGTCGAAGACCGGCGGGTTGCGGTCACCCTCGACGAACGACTCGGCGATGGGCCCCTCGGCCAGCCGGCTGATCTCTGACAACATCTCGCGCGCGGTGTCGACGTCCAGATCGCTGTAGTCGCCGGCGCCCAAAGCCTTTTCAACGCCCAGGACCTCGAACAGGTTGAAGACCTGGTCACGGACGTTGCTCTTGTAGTGGCTCACTACGGTTCCTCCTCGTTGAGAATGCCACCTTGTGGTTGGGTACTACTTCTAAGTTACCCACCAGTAACACCGCTAAAATATCGCTCTCGGACAGTTCAACGCAAGTCAATGTGAGCTAAATTTCATCGTCTAATTAACCAACCGGTTGGGAAGCCCGCGCGGTAGGCCTGACCTGCGGCGATAACGAAACGGATCTCAAACTATGGGATGCATCACCTCCCTGCCCGTAGTGGATCTGCGCACGTCGGCGGCCGAATTGCGGCGGGGGTTGCGCGAGGCCGCGCACGAGGTGGGCTTCTTCTACCTGACCGGCCACGGTGTGCCCGGCGAGCTCTCCCGCAGGCTGCTGGAGGCGGCACGCAGGCTGTTCGAGCTCTCCGACGCCGAGAAGGACGCAGTCGCCATGGTCCGTAGCCCGCATTTCCGCGGCTATACCCAGCTGGGTGGCGAGCTGACCCGCGGCCGGGTGGACTGGCGGGAGCAGATCGACATCGGGCCGGAACGCGCCCCGGTCGGCGGCCCCGGCAGGCCCGACTACCTGTGGTTGCAGGGGCCCAACCAGTGGCCGGCGTCATTGCCCGAGCTGCCCGGCATCATCGCCGACTGGGACGCCGCGCTGTCCGGGGTGGCCCGCACCCTGCTCCGGCACTGGGCGGCCTCCCTGGGCAGTCCGCCGGGCGTGTTCGAGCCGGCCTTCGCCGAGACGCCCGCCACCCTGATCAAGATCGTGCGCTATCCGCGAAGCGGGGCCTCGCCGCAGGGCGTGGGCCCGCACAAGGACTCCGGAGTGCTGACGCTGTTGCTGGCCGAGCCGGGCAGCAGCGGTCTGCAGGTCCGCCGGCCCGGCGCCCGGGAGTGGATCGACGTGCCGCCCACCGACGGCGCATTCGTCGTCAACATCGGTGAGCTGCTCGAGGTGGCGACCGGGGGCTACCTGCGGGCCACCGAGCACCGGGTGACCCTGGACGGGCAGCGGGCGGATCGCATCTCGGTGCCGTACTTCTTCAACCCGCGCCTGGACGCGCAGATCCCCGTGTTGACGCTGCCCCCGGAACTGCGGGCGCGCGCCGGCCGCGTGGCCGACCCGGCGGATCCCATCTTCTCCGTCTACGGCCGCAACGCTTGGAAGAGCCGGTTGCGCGCGCACCCCGATGTGGCTTCAGCGCACGGGTATTCGGCAGGTAGGGTCGGGGACGAGAATCCCGTTCTCGGCTCAAGGGGCGAATGAATTCCGGTGAACTCGCACACGAACCTGACACCGTCCACACTTCGCGAGGCCTTCGGCCACTTCCCCTCGGGGGTGGTGGCCATCGCCGCCGAAGTCCAGGGCACCCGGGAGGGCCTGGCGGCCAGTACCTTTGTGCCCGTCTCACTGGACCCGCCGCTCGTGTCGTTCTGCGTGCAGAACACGTCGACGACGTGGCCCAAGCTCAAAGACCTGCCCATGCTGGGCATCAGCGTGCTCGGCGAGGCCCATGACGAGGCCGCGCGAACGCTGGCCGCCAAGACCGGCGACCGGTTCGCCGGCCTGGAGACGGAATCGCGGGAGAGCGGCGCGGTGTTCATCAAGGGCACCGGCCTGTGGCTGGAGAGCGCGATCGAACAGCTGATCCCGGCCGGGGATCACACCATCGTGGTGCTCCGGGTCAACGAAGTCACCATCGACGCCGACGTCGCGCCGATCGTGTTCCATCGCAGCGTGTTTCGGCGCCTCGGCGCCTGAACACCGCTACGGGCGGCGGCCGAGCTCCGCCCGGAAGCCCGCTATCCGCTGCTCGATCTCGGCGGCGTCGTCGTCCCGGCCTTCCTTGTGCGCAAGGTCGGCGCGGGCCGAGAGCTCCCGGATCGCCGTTCGAATTTCATTGACGCTGGTGGTTTATCGCATATCTCCCACGCTGCCTTCAGGTTGGGTTGCTATGCGGGTACCCGGCGCCTCGGACGGGCTAACGCCCGGTCAGCGCCGGAACAGCTTGTTGCCCAGCCACACCACCGGGTCGTATTTGCGGTCGGCGACCCGCTCTTTCATCGGGATCAGCGCGTTGTCGGTGATCTTGATGTTCTCGGGGCAGACCTCGGTGCAGCACTTGGTGATGTTGCAGTAGCCGAGGCCGTGTTGCTCCTGCGCCTGGTTGCGCCGGTCCATCGTGTCCAGCGGATGCATCTCGAGTTCGGCGATCCGCATCAGGAAGCGCGGTCCGGCGAACGCCTTCTTGTTCTCCTCGTGGTCGCGGACCACGTGGCACACGTTCTGGCACAGGAAGCACTCGATGCACTTACGGAATTCCTGCGAGCGCTGCACGTCCTCCTGGGCCATCCGGTACTCGCCGGGCTGCAGATCCTTCGGCGGCGCGAAGGCGGGGATCTCGCGGGCCTTCTCGTAGTTGAAGGAGACGTCGGTGACCAGGTCGCGGATCACCGGGAACGTCCGCAGCGGCGTCACCGTCACCACCTCGTCCTCGGCGAATGTCGACATCCGGGTCATGCACAGCAACCGCGGGACGCCGTTGATCTCCGCCGAGCAGGAACCGCACTTGCCCGCCTTGCAGTTCCACCGCACCGCGAGGTCGGGCGTCTGGGTCTGTTGCAGGCGATGGATGATGTCGAGCACCACCTCGCCCTCGTTGACCTCCACCGTGAAGTCCTGCAGCGCGCCGTCGGCATCGTCACCGCGCCACACACGCATGGTCGCGTTGTAGGTCATTAGCCTCTCCGTCCTGGATGCTCGGCCAGCTCATCGTCGGTGTAGTACTTCTCCAGCTCGGAGATCTCGAAGAGCTCCAGCAGATCGGATCGCATCGGCACCTGATCCTTGCGGGTGATGCTGATGTCCGGGATCACCTCGTCGCCGCCGGCGGCCTGGCAGACCAGCAGCACCTTGCGCCACGACGAATCCATCGACGGATGGTCGTCGCGGGTGTGGCCGCCGCGGCTTTCGGTGCGCTCCAGCGCCGCCTTGGCGACGCACTCGCTGACCAGCAGCATGTTGCGCAGGTCGATGGCCAGGTTCCAGCCCGGGTTGTACCGCCGTCCGCCGTCCACGTGCAGGTTCTTGAACCGCTCGCGCAGATTGTCGAGCCGGGCCAGCGCCTCGGACACCTCGTCCGCCTTGCGGATGATGCCGACCAGGTCGTTCATCGACTGCTGCAGCTCGAGCTGCAGCGTGTAGGGGTTCTCCGCCGGGGCGCCGTTGGGCGGTGCCTCGAAGGGGGACAGCGCCCGCTGCGCCGCGGTCTCGACGGCCTCGGCCGAGATCGTCGGACGGCTGCTCAGCGCCCGCACGTAGTCGGCCGCGCCCAGGCCGGCGCGCCGGCCGAAGACCAGCAGGTCCGAAAGCGAGTTGCCGCCCAGGCGGTTGGAGCCGTGCATGCCGCCGGAGCACTCGCCCGCGGCGAACAGGCCCGGCACGGTGGCCGCGCCGGTGTCGGCGTCGACCTCGACGCCGCCCATCACGTAGTGGCAGGTGGGCCCGACTTCCATCGGCTCCTTGGTGATGTCGACGCCGGCCAGCTCCTTGAACTGGTGGTACATCGACGGCAGGCGCCGCTTGATCTCCTCGGGCGTCAGCCGGGACGCGATGTCGAGGAACACGCCGCCGTGCGGGCTGCCGCGGCCGGCCTTGACCTCCGAGTTGATCGCGCGCGCGACCTCATCGCGGGGCAGCAGGTCGGGGGTGCGGCGGGCCGAGTCGTTGTCCTTGAGCCACTGGTCGGCCTCTTGTTCGGTCTCGGCGTACTGGCCCTTGAACACCGGTGGGATGTAGTCGAACATGAACCGCTTGTTGTCGGAGTTCTTCAGCACCCCGCCGTCACCGCGGACGCCCTCGGTGACGAGGATCCCCTTCACGCTGGGCGGCCACACCATGCCCGTCGGGTGGAACTGGACGAACTCCATGTTGATCAGCGACGCACCCGCCCGCAGCGCCAGCGCGTGCCCGTCGCCGGTGTACTCCCACGAGTTCGAGGTGACCTTGAACGACTTGCCGATGCCGCCGGTGGCGAGCACCACCGCGGGCGCCTCGAACAGGACGAACTGACCCGTCTCGCGCCAGTAGCCGAACGCGCCGGCGATCGCGTCACCGTCCTTGACCAGTTCGGTGATGGTGCACTCGGCGAACACCTTGATCCGCGCCTCGTAGTCGCCGAGCTCGGCGAAATCCTCCTGCTGCAGCGAGACGATCTTCTGCTGCATGGTCCGGATCAGCTCCAGGCCGGTGCGGTCACCGACGTGCGCCAGGCGCGGGTAGGTGTGCCCGCCGAAGTTGCGCTGGCTGATCTTGCCGTCCTTGAGGCGATCGAACAGCGCCCCATAGGTTTCCAGCTCCCAGACGCGGTCCGGCGCCTCCTTGGCGTGCAGCTCGGCCATCCGCCAGTTGTTGAGGAACTTCCCACCGCGCATCGTGTCGCCGAAGTGGGTCTTCCAGTTGTCCTTGGGGTTGGTGTTGCCCATCGACGCCGCGCACCCGCCCTCGGCCATCACCGTGTGGGCCTTGCCGAACAGCGACTTGCACACCACCGCGACCTTGAGGCCGCGTTCCCGCGCCTCGATGACCGCGCGCAGCCCCGCGCCGCCGGCGCCGATGACGACTACGTCGTAGCCATGCCGCTCGACCTCAACCATGAAAACCCTCGCTAGCTAAGTCCGGAATTGTTGTTCGAATGGCTTCTCAGCCAACAAATCTCAGGTCAGGGATGGTGTTGCTGGCCACCAGCGCGATGTAGAAGTCGGTGAGCATCAGGGTGCCCAGCGTGACCCAGGCGTACAGCTTGTGCCGGGTGTTGATCTTGCTGACCTGGGTCCAGATCCAGTACCGCACAGGGTGCTTGGAGAAGTGCTTGAGCCGCCCGCCGGTGACGTGCCGGCAGGAATGGCAGGACAGCGTGTAGACCCACAGCATGATGACGTTGCCCACCATGATCAGGTTGCCGAGGCCGAACCCGAAGCCGTGCGGGCCCGAGTCGGAGTGGAAACCGATGATCGCGTCGTAGGTGTTGATCACCGAGATGATGCCGGCGATGTAGAAGAAGTACCGGTGGCTGTTCTGGACGATCAGGGGGAACCTGGTCTCGCCGGTGTAGTGGACACGCGGCTCGGCCACCGCGCAGGCGCTGGGGGACTGCCACACCGTCCGGTAGTAGGCGCCGCGGTAGTAATAGCAGGTGAGCCGGAACAGCAGCAGGAACGGCAGGGTCAGCGCCGCGTACGGCAACCACCACACGTCGGGCAAGATCTGGGGCCAGAAGTCGCCGGCCTCGCCGCAGGCCTTGCTCACGCAGGGTGAGTAGAACGGCGTCAGGTAGTGGTACTTGGGGACGAAGAAGTAATCCTGCTGGAACGCGCGCGCGGTCGCGTAGATGAGGAAGGCGGCGAAGCCCAAGTCGATCCGCAGCGGCGACATCCACCACCGGTCGGTGCGTAGGGTGCGTTGCGGGATGCGGGCGCGCGCGGGTGAAAAGACACCTGACGCAGGACGGTTCGCCGTGGGTGCGCTCATCTAGTGTTCCTCTTCGAACGGGCTGTTGGTCGAAGGGTACACAGAGAGCACCCCCTCATTTCCGGGGGGCTTGGGTTGTCCGCGGTTGTCAGGACCTGCTGTGACCCCCGACACCCTCGTCGTCGACATCGCGCCAGAAGTCGCTGTCGTACTGGGTGTCGGGAATGACGATCTTCTCGCCGGACTGCTGCACGGTGGCGCGCGCCAAGTCCAATTCGGACACGTCGGTGTCGAGCAGTTCGACGTCGGAGAGGATCCGGTCGGCATCGATCACGATCCGCCGCATCGCCGGGCTGTCGCCGTATCGACTCTTCAACGAGCCCACGCACCTCCGCAGGCCGCCGATCAGGTCGTGAAGTTCGGCGAGTTCAGTCGTGGTGCTCAACGGATCTCCTCGGGCAGACGGTGTTACGGATCACAGTACGCTTCCGAATACTATCCACCGCACAGCCTTGATGTCAGACGGAACACTTCGGGCGATCGAGGAGCAAACACCTCATGAGCGGTCAAACCGTCGCCGAGCGGGCCACGGCGCTGCTCGCTCTGCATCGGCCCGGCGACCCGGTGATCCTGCCGACCGTGTGGGACGCGTGGTCGGCCCGCCTCGCAGTCGACGCGGGTTTCGCCGCCCTGACGGTGGGCAGCCACCCACTGGCGGACTCGATCGGCAAACCGGACGGGGAGGGCATGTCGTTCGACGACGTGCTGACGCGCGTCTCTCAGATCACCGACGCGGTCGACGCCCCGGTGTCGGTCGACGTCGAATCCGGCTACGGGCTCGCCGCCGAGCGCCTGATCGACGGCCTGCTGGGCGTCGGCGCGGTCGGCCTCAACATCGAGGACACCGTGCACTCCGAGGGCAAGCGGCTGCGGTCCGCCGGCGAGCACGCCGAACTGGTGGGGGCGTTGCGGTCGGCCGCCGACGCGGCCGGGGTGCACGTCGTGATCAACGCCCGCACGGACCTGTTCCTGCGCCAGGACGGTGACGCGTCGGACCGGGTCGACAGGGCCGTCGCGCGGCTGACCCAGGCGGCGGACGCGGGCGCCGACGTGTTGTACCCGGTCGGTCGCCACGACCCGGATACCTTGCGCCGCTTGGCCGCAGAGCTGCCGCTGCCGGTCAACGCGATCGCGCTGCCCGACCAGGACGACCCGTCGACGTTCGGGCCGCTGGGCGTGGCGCGAATCAGCTTCGGCCCGTTCTTCCAGGCCGCGCTGGGCGGCCGGGCGAAGGAACTGCTGGCCCGCTGGGGCTGATCCGCGCCGAACACGCTGTGGCGCAAGCGAATCCGGCGGGGCCACTGACCCCGCCGGCTCGTTGCCTACTTTTTACTTGGTGATCTCGATGCGCTGCGCCTGGCTGCCGGCGTAGGCGCCGGTGACCCGCACGGTGAGGACCCCGGCGTCGTAGGAAGCCGTGATCGCGTCTCCCGTGACGTGGGCGGGCAGGGCGAAGGACCGGCGGAAGGAGCCGTACCGGACCTCGCGCAGGGTGCGCCCGTCCTTCTCCTCAGAGTGCTCATCCCGGCGTTCGCCGTGGATGACGAGGCGGCCGCGGTCCACCTCCACGTTGACGTCCTTCTCGACGTCAACGCCGGGGAGTTCGACCCGTACGATCGCGTCCTCGCCGTCCTTGACGATCTCCGCGGCGGGGTTGAAACCGCTGGTCACCGGCTTGTACCAATCCGATGCGGCGGCGGGGCCGAAAAAGTCGCGCAACCACCGGTCGGTGTTCCAGGCTGGCCGCGACCACAATGCGACGTTACTCATGGCGATCTCCTTGTGCTTCCTTGAGCTTTGTTGTGGGTTTGCTGTGTCCGGCGCCCTTCTGGCCGGCTACAAGAGGAAACATGAGTCGACCACGCTAAAGTTCCACCTAGGCGTTCGCCGTGGGCGAACGAATATTCACAAGGCCCCCTGTGAGTTGTGAGATCCTCGTCATAGGACCGTCACATTGAGCGAAATCGCGGTAATTTCCGGCCGCTAATCTCAAAGCCATGGCTGCAGACGGGATTTCGCGCGCGCACTGTGCGGGCCGTCACATTGTCGTAGTCGGGCACGGCATGGTGGGGCACCGGCTGGTCGAGGCGCTCCGCGCGCGCGACACCGAAGGATTGTGGCGTATCACGGTTTTCGCCGAGGAGGCGGACGCGGCTTACGACCGCGTCGGGCTGACCTCGTACACCGAAAGCTGGGACCGCAAGCTGCTGGCGCTGCCGGGCAACGACTACGCGGGTGACGAACAGGTTCGATTGGTACTGAATGCTCGCGTTACCGAAATCGACCGCGACGCGAAGGCGGTGGTGACGGCCGACGGGCAGCGGCACGGCTACGACACGCTGGTGCTGGCCACCGGGTCGTATGCTTTCGTCCCGCCGGTGCCGGGCCACGACCTGCCGGCGTGCCACGTATACCGC
Source organism: Mycobacterium sp. E735 (assembly GCF_001666955.1). Classification (NCBI taxonomy): domain Bacteria; kingdom Bacillati; phylum Actinomycetota; class Actinomycetes; order Mycobacteriales; family Mycobacteriaceae; genus Mycobacterium; species Mycobacterium sp. E735. The sequence goes on from NZ_LZIX01000195.1 coordinate 21,229, forward strand.
ACGCTGGACGACCTCGACGCCATCCGGGCCGACGCCCAGCGGACGGTAGACGCCGGTCGCGCCCCCGCGGGCGTGGTGATCGGCGGCGGCCTGCTGGGTCTGGAAGCCGCTAATGCGCTGCGCCAGTTCGGCTTGCGGACGCACGTCGTCGAGATGATGCCGCGGTTGATGGCCCAGCAGATCGACGAGGGCGGCGGCGCCTTGCTGGCCAAGATGATCGGTGAGCTGGGCATCGCGGTCCATGTGGGCACCGGTACCGAATCGATCGAGGCGATCGACCACTCGGACGGGGTGTCGTCGGTGCGGGTGCGCCTGACCGACGGCGAGGTCATCGACGCCGGGCTGGTCATCTTCGCGGCCGGCATCCGGCCGCGCGACGAACTGGCCAGGGCGGCGGGCTTGGAGCTTGCCGAACGCGGCGGTGTGCTCACCGACTTGGCATGCCGCACAAGCGATCCGGACATCTACGCGGTCGGCGAGGTCGCCGCGATCCAGGGTCGCTGTTACGGCCTGGTGGGTCCCGGCTACACCTCCGCCGAGGTGGTGGCCGATCGCCTGCTGGACGGTGCCGCCGAGTTCGGCGAGGCCGACCTGTCGACCAAGCTCAAGCTGCTCGGCGTCGACGTCGCAAGCTTCGGCGACGCGATGGGGGTCACCGAGAACTGCCTCGAGGTCGCGATCAACGACGCGGTCAAGCGGACCTACGCCAAGCTGGTGTTGTCCGACGACGCGAAGACCCTGCTCGGCGGGGTCCTGGTGGGCGACGCCTCGGCGTACGGGGTGCTGCGGCCGATGGTCGGCAGCGAGTTGCCCGGCGATCCGCTCGCACTGATCGCGCCGGTATCCGGCGAGGCGCCGGCGCTCGGGGTCGGCGCGCTGCCGGATTCCGCGCAGATCTGCTCGTGCAACAACGTCACCAAGGGCGACCTGAAGTGCGCGATCGCCGACGGCTGCGCCGACGTGCCGTCGCTGAAGTCGTGCACCGCGGCCGGCACCTCGTGTGGGTCATGCGTGCCGCTGCTCAAGCAGCTGCTGGAAGCCGAGGGCGTGGAACAGTCCAAGGCGCTGTGCGAGCACTTCAGCCAGTCGCGGGCCGAGCTCTTCGAGATCATCTCGGCCACCGAGATCCGCACCTTTTCCGGCCTGCTGGAGCGCTTCGGACGCGGAAAGGGTTGCGACATCTGCAAACCCGTGGTCGCGTCCATCCTGGCGTCCACCGGCTCGGACCACATCCTCGAGGGTGAGCAGGCCTCGCTGCAGGATTCGAACGACCACTTCCTGGCCAACATCCAGAAGAATGGCAGCTACTCGGTGGTGCCGCGGGTTCCCGGTGGCGACATCAAGCCCGAGCATCTGATCCTGATCGGCCAGATCGCCCAGGACTTCGGGCTCTACACCAAGATCACCGGCGGCCAGCGGATCGACATGTTCGGCGCCCGGGTGGACCAGTTGCCGGAGATCTGGCGCCGGCTGGTCGATGGTGGCATGGAGTCCGGCCACGCCTACGGCAAGGCGCTGCGCACGGTGAAGAGCTGCGTCGGCACCGACTGGTGCCGCTACGGCCAGCAGGATTCGGTGCAGTTGGCCATCGACCTGGAGCTGCGGTACCGGGGTCTGCGGGCGCCGCACAAGATCAAGATGGGCGTCTCGGGCTGCGCGCGGGAGTGTGCCGAGGCGCGCTCCAAGGACGTCGGCGTCATCGCCACCGAAAAGGGCTGGAACCTCTACGTCGGCGGCAACGGCGGGATGACGCCCAAGCACGCCCAGCTGCTGGCCAGCGACCTGGACACCGAGACGCTGGTCCGCTACGTCGACCGGTTCGTCATGTACTACATCCGGACCGCCGACCGGCTGCAGCGCACGGCGCCCTGGGTCGATTCGCTCGAGGGCGGGCTCGACCACGTCCGCGAGGTCGTGTGCGAGGACTCGCTGGGGCTGGCCGGGGAATTCGAGGCCGCGATGGAGCGGCACGTGGAGAACTACAAGTGTGAATGGAAGGGCGTGCTCGACGACCCGGACAAGCTGTCGCGCTTCGTCTCGTTCGTCAACGCCCCGGACGTCGTCGACTCGACGGTGGAATTCACCGAACACGCCGGTCGCAAAATCCCTGTGTCCATTGGGATGCCGAAGATCCGTACGGGAGCTGGAGAACAATCATGACACTTCTCAACGACATTCAGGTATGGACCACGGCCTGCGAGTACGACCGCCTGATCCCGGGTCGTGGGGTCGGCGTGCTGCTCGACGACGGCTCCCAGGCCGCGTTGTTCCGGCTGGACGATGGCGAGGTGTACGCCGTGGGCAACGTGGACCCGTTCTCCGGCGCGGCGGTGCTCTCGCGTGGAATCGTCGGGGACCGCGGCGGCCGCGTGGCGGTGCAATCGCCGATCCTCAAGCAGGCCTTCTCGCTGGAAGACGGTACCTGCCTAGATGATCCGAACTATTCGGTGCCGGTGTACCCGGCGCGCGTCACCGCCGACGGCTTCGTCCAGGTCGGTCGGATCGCCGCCTAGCGGGTGATGTCGCCGACGAGGTAGCGCTGCATCGTCGGGCCGATGGCGTCGACGATCGCGTCGACCGACATCGAGTGCAGCGGCTCGGAGCGGATGCCGTAGCGCATGATGCCGAGGCCCACGAGCTGCGAGGCGCACAGCGATGCCCGGGTGGCGGCCTTATCCGCCCCAAGCAGTTTCAGCAGGGGGCCGAAAACCGGGCCGACGAACATGCTTTGCACGGTCTCGGCGGTCTTGGCCATGCCGGTGGACGCTATCGCGCTGGCGGCGAAGGGGCCGCCGCCCGCCGCGTCCCACGTGGTGATCAGCATGCGCAACGTTTGCCGGCCCACCTGGTTGACCCCGCCGGTGACGATTTTGTCGATGAATTCCGGTGTGCCGAAGGGCAACCGCAGCATCTTGGCGACCGGGTCAAGGAGCCCTCGCGACGGCTCTTCGCGACGGGGCATGGTGCCAGGATCGCCGGTATCGGACCAAAGATCAAGCGTCGCCGGTCGTCGGCGCGCCCGTGGCCGACGCGGTCAGGCCATTCTCAGGCTGCGGAATTCGGCCACATGACCCGGTCGTGAACCAAGCGCTGCGCGCCGGACCGGCGCGACGCGTGCCGGGGGGTGCGGGCGAGGGCCGGTGGCATGGCCCGGCGGAAGCGATTGGCGATCAGGCGGGCGAGGCCGGGATGGGTGCCCAGCGGCTGGCTGACCAGGTCGGCGCCGCAGGCGTGCAGCCGTTCCTGGAAGAGGCCGTCGGCCAGCAGGTACGAGGCGACCACGACGCGCGCATCGCTGCTGCGCGCCCGGCGCCGCGCCTCGTCCACCGCCTCGGGCAGCCGCGGATCCCCCGTCGACGCAAACGCCAGGCTCACCCGTGCCCCGGTCAGCGCCGACACCAGCGTCGCGGTGGTGTGCAGGTCGGCGCGCGCGCGGGTGTCCGATGTGCCCGCCGCCGCAAGGATCACCGAATCGCCTGGGCGCCAACCACATTTGACCAGTTGATCCCCGACGATTCGGGCGACTTGACCGCTGGGGCCCAGTGCCGGTGTGACCACGGCGTTCGGGTGCCCACTGAGCTCGACGTGGGCCGGTAGGTCCGCGCGGACATGATAACCGCGCGACAAGAACGCCGGCAGCACGATGGCGGGCCGGCCCGTGGCCCGCGCCCGCGACAGCACCTCGCTGGGGGTGGGCCCCAACACGTCGACGAACGCGACCTCCACGGGCCGCCCGATCAGCGAACTCGCTTGCGCGGCAAGGCCTTCGACCATGGCCACGCCCTCGGGCCTGCGGGTGCCGTGCGCAACCAGGATCAGCGCCATGCGGAGTCAGCCCGTTGTTCGGTGGCGAGCCGGTAGCCGCGCTTGACCACCGTCGCGATGATGTTCTTGTCGCCCAAAGCCGTTCGCAGCCGCAGCACTGCGGTGTCGACTGCGTGCGGGTCGTTGCTGCTGCCCGGCAGCGCGCGTAACAGGTCGGCCCGCGGGACGACGTCGCCGGGGCGTTTCGCCAGCGCCCGCAATATCCCCATGCCGGAGGGCGAGAGCACCTTGATCGCGCCGTCCACCAGCACGCAGGTGCCGCGGATGTCGACCGTGTGGCCGGCCGCCCGCACAGTGCACGAACCCAGCAGCGGGAGTTCCTCGGCGACATGACGGGCCAAGGCGCCCAATCGCATTCGCTCCGGCGATGACGTCGGCACGCCCTTTCGGATCAACGGTTTGGAGGTCACCGGGCCGACGCACATCGCGTGCACGTCGGTGCGCAGGGCCCCCAGCAGTTGGTCTTCGACGTCGAGCTCGCGGCTGCGCTCCAGCACGGCCGCGGCCGCGGGCGCCGACGTGAAGGTGACCGCGTCGAACTGCCGGCCCGCGATCCCCATCACGAGCTGATCGAACGTGCCGCCCAACGGTGTTGGCTTCCACCGGTACACCCGGACGGGCACGACGTCGGCCCCCGCCAGCCGCAGGCCGCCTAGAAACTCCGGGAAGGGATCCCACGCATCGGCGGCGCCGTGCAGTTGGACCGCCACCCGCGCCCCCGATACCCCCGACTTCTGCAGGTATTCCAGCACTTCCTGCGAGGATTCGGAATCCGGTGACCATTCCTCGTGCAGGCCCGCGGCGCGCAGCGCCCCGGTAGCCTTCGGGCCGCGCGAGACGATCCGCGCGTTCGACAAAGCGTCGAGCAGCGGGCTGACCAACCCCCAGCCTTCGGCCGCGGCCAGCCAGCCGCGGAACCCGATGCCGGTGTGCGCGACCAAGATGTCGGGCGGCTCGGCGATCAACGCCTCGGTGTTTCTGTGCAGTTCGTCATCGTCGGGCAGGGCGATCATGTTGATCGCCGGCGCGCTGCACACCTCGGCGCCTTGGCGGCTGAGCAGCGCGCAAAGCTCCTCGGAACGCCGACTCGAGGTCACCGCGATGCGGTAACCCGTCAGCGGCGGGGAGTCGGGCTGGCCCATATTTCCTGTGTATGCCTGTCAGATTTCCGTTGCGTTACCCGGCAATTGCTTGCGCATTGCCCACAATGAGGCTGCGCTCACACGCGGGCCAGCGCGGCTGCCGTCTCACTGCCCGCGTCGACGGGCAGCGCCGGACGGCGCGCGTACACCAGCCAGGTGACGAGTCCGGCCACCACGTAGGAACCGAGGAACGCCCAATACGCGGACGTCTCCGTCCCGGTGGCGAGGTAGGACTGGCGCAGCGCGAGGTTGATGCCCACGCCGCCGAGCGCGCCGACCGCCGAGCAGACGCCGATCAGCGATCCCGCCCTGGCGCGCGCCCAGTGCCTGCGCTCCGCCTCACCCATCGCGAGCTCCCGGCTGCGCGCCTCGTAGACCGACGGGATGAGCTTGAACACCGAGCCGTTGCCCATCCCGGACAGGACGAACAGCACCATGAACCCGGCGACGTAGCCGACCATGCTGGTCGAGCGACCCCCGCCGTTGTGGTCGTCGAACGTGCTGATGACGACGAGCAATCCGGCGGCCAAAGTCATGCCGGCGAGCACACCGAGCGTGACCCGGCTGCCGCCCTTGCGGTCGGCCAACCGGCCGCCGTAGATCCGGGCCAGAGAGCCCAGCAGCGGCCCGATGAAGGCCACCTGCGCGGCGTGCAGCGCCGCGTGTTTGGCCGTTTCGCCGTTGGCCAGAAAGTTGACCTGCATCACCTGGCCGAAGGCGAACGCGAACCCGATCCAGGAACCGAAGGTGCAGATGTAGAGGAGCGAGATCACGTAGGTGTCGCGCTCGAAAAGGATCGAGCGCATCGTGTTGAGCTCGGTGCCGTGGCCGACGTTGTCCATCAGGAGCGCCGCCGCGACCCCGACCGCCGCGAGCATCACCAGGTAGACCGCGCACACCCAGTACGGCGCCTCGTGTCCCGCCGTGGCGAGCACCAACAGCCCGACGAGCTGGATCACCGCCACCCCGAGGTTGCCGACGCCGGCGTTGACGGCCAGCGCCGACCCTTTGAGCCGCTGCGGGTAGAAGGCGTTGACGTTGGCGAGCGAGGCCGCGTAGTTGCCGCCGCCCAGCCCGGTCAGCGCGGCGCACACCACGAACGGCCACAGCGGCAGACCGGGATTGGCCAACAACACGATCGTGCCTGCCGTCGGGATCAGCAGCACGAACGCCGAGAAGGCGGTCCAGTTGCGGCCGCCGAAGGCGGCGATGCCCAGCGTGTAGGGGATCCGGGCCAGGCCGCCGACCAGGGTTGCGACGGCGCCGAGCAGCAGCTTGTCACCGGCGGAGAAGCCGTAGACGTGCTCGGGCATGAACAGCGCCATGACGGGCCACAGCGTCCAGATCGAGAAGGCGACGTGATCGCCTGCGACGGTGCACAACAGGTTGCGGCGGGCGATCTTGGCGTTGCCGGCCTCCCAGGCAGCCGTGTCTTCCGGATTCCAGTCCGCGATGCGGTGATTGCGGGCCATCCGATTCTCACCTTTCGTCAACGATGAATCCGACTGTGCGCGTTGGGTTGACGGGGCGCCGCCGGCGCTCATGGTGCCGCGCAACCTGGCGTGCATAACTTTCCCTCTCGTCAGGCCCACTCACCGGCGCATTCGGCTTTATCCGCGCCAGGTGTCGTCGCTCACCGGCGCAGCGGGGGGAAATCTGGGCGCAGAGAATGAAGAGGCATGCCCCGCCGTGCATTTCGATGTTCACATTCGGGGCGGGAATGGGTCAACTCAAACGACCCGGAATCGCCTGTTAGTTGATTACCAGTTATCTGGTAAGTACCTGTAGGGCGTCAGGCCGCGAAATCACCGCCGATTAGCGGTGATTCGAGCCCGGCACGCGGCTCTGTGTGAGCTGGAATACATCACGGTCAGGAAAACGGCCAGCCGGCGCCGGCGGCCGGCGCCTGGGCGGCCACCAGCACCCTCGGGCGTGACCAGTGCAGGCGAACCGACTGCCCGGGACGCACCTGGGCGATCTTGTCGATGTCCTCGTCGATCACCACGCCGACCACCGGGTAACCTCCGGTCACCGGGTGGTCGGGGCCAAGAATCACGGGTAATCCGTTGGGCGGTACCTGAATTGCGCCACGCGTGGTGCCCTCGCTGGGCAGCTGCCGGTCCGGGTAACGGTACTGCAGGGGACGGCCGACCAATCGCATGCCCACGCGGTCGCTGCGGTCGGAGGCGACCCAATTGTTGTGCACCAGAGCATCGGGGTCGGCGAACCAATCGTCGCGCGGCCCGGGCACCACGCCCAGCTCGACCGCGTCGCCAGGGATCGCGGCCACCGGGGCCTGGTCGAGTTCGGGGTAGTCGCGGGTGTGCTCGCCGACGGGAAGCCGGTCTCCAGCCCGCAGTGGGGCGGGGCCGATGGCCGACATCACGTCATAGCTGCGCGATCCCAACACCGGCTGCACGGCGATGCCGCCCCGCACCGCGAGGTAGGTCCGCAGCCCGGCACGCGGCGCGCCGAGCGCGATCACCTGGCCGTCGCGGACGTGCTGAATGCTGTTGGTGCCGAACTTGATTCCATCGACGGTCGGGTCGGTGTCGGCGCCCGTCACCGCGATGTCGATGTCGCCGCCGCGCACCCGGGCCGCGAAACCGCCGAACGTCACCTCGACGGTGGCGCGATCACCGGGGTTGGCCACCAGCCGGTTAGCCAGCTGGTGCGCGCGCCGGTCGGCGGCGCCCGACCGGCTCACTCCCAGGTGGGCCAGCCCGGGCCGGCCCAGATCCTGGACGACGGCGAGCGGTCCGGTGCGAAGGATCTCCAGGGATGGCACCACGATCTCCTTAACTCAGACGGCCCGGAACTGAACCCACATGCCCTGCGTCAGCAGCGCCGGCTCGGGCCGTTCGAGATCCCACAGGACCGCGTCGGTGCGGCCGATGAGCTGCCAGCCGCCCGGCGACTGGCGCGGGTAGACGGCGCTGAACTCCCCGGCCAGGCCGACCGCGCCGGCCGGAACCGACGTGCGGGGCTCCGAGCGACGCGGCACCCGCAGGCGCGCGTCGCCGTCGACCAGATATGCGAAACCCGGTGCGAACCCGCTGAATCCGACGCGCCACAGTCCGCCCGTGTGGGCCTCGATCACCTGCGCGACGGTCAGCCCGGTGTGACCCGCGACCTCTGCGAGGTCGGGTCCGTCGTACGCGACGTCGATAACCACGTCGGCACGCCGATCCGGCTCGGCGGACTCCCCGGCGGTGACTCGCATCTTGCGCAGCCGCTGACGGATCACGCCCTGGAAGCGGGGGCCGTCAAGCCGGACCAGGACCGTCCGGGCGGCGGGGACGACGTCGACGACACCCGGCAACGCCGCGGCGCGCAACTGCGCAGCCCACGCCAATACCTCGGCGGTGCTGCCACATTGCAGCATCAGCGCACTGTCGCCGAAGTCCAGCACCGTGTTGCCGACCCACTCGGTCGGCAGGTCCTTGGACACGTTGCCCGCCAGGTCCGTCACGCTCATTACTCGACGGTAACCCCGCCGGCTCGGAGCGGGCGAGGGGCGAGCGACGGATTTTCGAACACTGCCAGAGCTGCCTTAGCAAACGCTCAAACGCCGCAGGCGCGGCCGGCGTCTAACCGAGGATTCTGCCGATCAGCGGGGGCAGCTGATCGGCCACCAGCGGGTAGCTCAGCGGCGAGGAGAACGCGATCGCGCCGGCCTGATCCTTGGTGGTGAAAATGTGCCGGCTCTGCGCGGTCGCCTGGGACGCGGCCACGTCGGGGTCGGCGAGCAACGCCTTCTGATCGTCGGGGCTCTCGGTGGTCCAGATGATCACGTCGGCGGAGTCGAGCACCGCCTTGACGTGGTCGCGCGGGATGACCGCGCGGTGGTCCGTGCCGAAAGGCCTGATGCTGTCGGCGATCACGAGCCCCATCTGGTTCAGGAAGTCCGTGCGCCAGCCGGCCATGGTCGCGACGACGGTGCCCTGCCAGAGTGTGCCCTGCATCAGCAACGCCTTCTTCCCCGTCCAAGCCGGGTGGTCCTTGCCGACGGCGGTGAACTTCTGGTCGACGGCGTCGATCAGCGACTTCATCTGGTCGGCCTGAAACACCGCCCGGCCGATCGCGGTGGCCTGCTCCTTCCACGGCTCGAAGAAGGCGTCGCCGTCCGACTGCGGAACGGTCGGGGCGATCGCGGACAGCTTCTGATAGGTGTCGGCGTCCACCCCGGCGTTGGTGGCCACGATCAGGTCCGGTTTGAGGCCGGCGATCTGGTCGACCGGAATCCCGTTGTCGAGGTTCAGCACCACCGGCTGCGCCCCACCGAGCTTCGGCTGGGCCCACGGCCACACCGCGAACGGCTGATCACCGAACCAGTTGGTGACGGCGATGGGCACCACGCCGACCGCGAGCAGGTCGTCCTGCTCGGTGTAGCCGGCGCTGACCACCCGCTTGGGCGGTTCCTTGATCACGGTCTGACCGAAGAGATGGTCGATGGTCACCGATTTGCCGCCGGAGCCATCCGACGACGGCTTGCGTGACGAGCACGCGGCGGGAGCCCCGGCGACCGCGGCGACCGTCGCAGCCCCTGCGAGCTGCAAGAATCCCCGGCGATTCCAACCCTGTCGCATCGCGTGAGATTAGCGCGTCCGGTGCCCGCGACGCCCGTCGCCGCGCGGTTGCCCGCTCAGCCCAGTGGCATGCCGGCGTCCAGGAAGTCCAGCGCCCGATAGATGGTGTCGGCCGTCTTCGGCGCGCTGTCGTACGCCGCCATCATGGCGCCGACCATCGCACCCACGAACACCCGCACTTCGAAATCGCTTGCAGCACGGCCGATCCGGCGCCCGATCGCCTCCGCCATGACGTTCACGGTGCGGTGGTACTCGTCGTAGAGGGCGGCCTTGAGCTCGGGTATGGAGAAGATCAGCCGTTGCCGGGTGTTCTCGAACTCCAGCTGCTCGGCAGACAGGCCGGCCATCGTGGTCGCGTAGGCCCGCCGAATGGCCTGGCTGGGCGACAGTTCGGGCGGCTGGGCGTCGAACGCGGCCAGTATCAGCGGATCGAGGTCGTCGGCCAGCAGCAGCGACTCCTTGGATCCGAAGTACCGGAAGAATGTGCTGGGCGACACCTCGGCGGCCTCGGCGATCTGCTCGACGGTGGTGGCGGCGTAGCCGTTCGCGTCGAAGAGGCGGAACGCCTCGCGCCGCAGGGCATGGCGGGTCTTGATCTTCTTGCGTTCCCGCAGCCCCAGGGGCTGGTCAGTCGCCGGCATGTGGCAATTCTCCCGCATCGGGCGGCCAAAAAGATCTGACAAGCGGCGACCGGCCGTTGCGAGATCCACGTATCTCCGACGTAACTGCGCCCAAGCAGGCCGGTAACAGACCTTCCATAGCGTCGGGGCGTGACTACGACGACCTCCGCGGAGCCGACGACTACCGTCCTTGCGCCCGCGCCCACGCGCCCGCCGCACCGGGGCGGGCACTGGATCGACGACTGGCGGCCCGAGGACCCCGAGTTCTGGGAGACTACGGGCAGGCCGATCGCCCGGCGCAACCTGATCTTCTCGATCTTCGCCGAGCACGTCGGGTTCAGCGTGTGGATGTTGTGGAGCATCGTGGTGGTCCAGATGACCGCGGGGCCGCACGGCCACCCGTCCGCGTCCGGCTGGGCGCTGACCGCGAGCCAGGCCCTGTGCCTGGTCGCCGTGCCCAGCGGGGTCGGCGCGTTCCTGCGCCTGCCCTACACCTTTGCGGTGCCGATCTTCGGCGGCCGCAACTGGACCACCATCTCGGCGGCGTTGCTGCTGATCCCGTGCGGGCTGCTGGCCTGGGCGGTCGGGCATCCCGGGCTCTCGTTCAGCGTTCTGGTCGCGATCGCCGCGACCGCGGGCTTCGGCGGCGGCAACTTCGCCTCGTCGATGGCCAACATCTCCTTCTTCTATCCGGAGAAGGACAAGGGGTGGGCGCTGGGCCTGAACGCCGCCGGCGGCAACATCGGCGTCGCGGTGGTGCAGAAGATCATCCCGCCCATCGTCGTCGCCGGGGGCGGGGTGGCGCTGTCGCGCGCCGGGCTGTTCTACGTGCCGCTGGCCGTGGTGGCCGCCGTATGCGCATTCCTGTTCATGAACAACCTGTCGGAGGCGAAGGCGGACGTGAAGCCGGTGTGGCAGTCGCTGCGGCACCCCGACACCTGGGTCATGTCGCTGCTCTACATCGGCACGTTCGGATCGTTCATCGGCTACTCGGCGGCCTTTCCGACCCTGCTCAAGACGGTGTTCGGCCGCGGCGACATCGCCTTGACCTGGGCGTTCCTCGGTGCCGGTATCGGCTCGGTCATCCGGCCCCTGGGCGGCAAGCTGGCCGACCGGGTGGGCGGGGCGCGCATCACCGCCGCCAGCTTCGTCATGCTCGCGGCGGGGGCCTCGGCCGCGCTGTGGTCGGTGAACGCCAAGAACCTGCCGATGTTCTTCGCCAGCTTCATGTTCCTGTTCGTCGCGACCGGCGTCGGCAACGGCTCGACGTACCGGATGATCTCGCGGATCTTCGTCATCAAGGGTCAGCTCGCGGGCGGCGACCCGGAAACGATGGTGCACATGCGCCGCCAGGCGGCGGGGGCGCTCGGCGTCATCTCGGCCGTCGGCGCCTTCGGCGGGTTCGTCGTGCCGCTGGCCTACGCCTGGTCGAGGTCGCAGTTCGGCAGCATCGAGCCGGCGTTGCGGTTTTACGTGGGGTTCTTCCTGGCCCTGCTGGTGGTCACCTGGTACTGCTACCTGCGCAAAGGCAACGCCGTGGCGCGGGTCGGGGTGTAGCGGAGCCTCACGGCCTCTGCTTGCCCCCGTAACCTTCCCAGGGGCTGTAGTCGGCGATCAGCTCCTCCTGCGGCGGTCGCTGGCCGGCGGGGACGTGCTGCAGGTTGATCCGGATGCGATACCAGATCGAACTCGGCCCGCGCATGCCGTCGACCAGGACGTCTGCCGGCTTCAGCAGGCGCGCCGCTGCGGGGTGGCGGCCGCGCCAGGTGTCCAGCGCGGCGAGCGCCTCGTCCTTGGTCTTGGTGCGGGCGATCTCGACGAGCGGCTTGGACGAGACCCGCCCGCTTTCGGTGCGCGTCCCCGAACCTTTGGGCGCCCGCTCGGGCGGCCCCATCTCCTCGGCCAGCATCAGCAGCCGATCCAGGTCGCCGACCGCGTCGTCCATCCCCTCCCACGGATCACCCATGTCGGCGAACCGGCGGGGCACGGTCTCGATGGTGAACGCCTCTGGCCTGCAGCCGGCGACTTCCTCCCACAGCAGCGGCGTCGACACCCGTGCGTCCGGGGTCGCGCGGACCGAGTACGCCGACGCGACCGTGCGGTCCTTGGCGTTCTGGTTGAAATCGACGAACACCCCCTCGCGCTCCTCCTTCCACCAGCGGCTGGTCGCCGCGTCGGGCACCCGCCGCTCGACCTCGCGGGCCACGGTCTGGGCGGCCAGCCGCACCTGCCGGAACTCCCAGCGCGGGGCTATCCGGGCGTAGATGTGAAAGCCTCGCGACCCCGACGTCTTCGGCCAGGCGACCAGGCCGTAATCCTCCAGCACCCCGCGGGCCACCAGGGCCACCTCGAC
>NZ_LZIX01000196.1:0-55721 GCF_001666955.1 Mycobacterium sp. E735
CGACCGGCGGATCGCGTCGGCCAGCCCCGGGATCATGTAGTCCAGCACGGCGACGGTCTGGTCGGGCGTGCCGTCGCTGGGCGAGATACCGGTGCCGCCCGACGTGATGACGACGTCGACGCTGTCGTCGACCGCCTTGCGCAGGGCCTCGCCGACGGGCTCACCGTCGGCGACCACCGCCGGCTCGGCAAACGAAAACCCGCGCTCTGCAAGCCATTCCGCGATGATGGGCCCGCAGCGATCGTCGTATACCCCGGCGGACGCGCGGGTCGAGGCGATGATGACGCGGGCGGATCGGGTGCCCATCACCGCACCCAAGTTCCGGTCTTGCCGCCTTCCTTGCGCAGCACCCGAATGTCGTCGAGGCGCGCGGCAGGATCCACAGCTTTGATCATGTCGTACAGCGTCAGGCCTGCCACACTGACAGCGGTCAGCGCCTCCATCTCCACCCCCGTGCGGTCGGTGCTGCGAACGGTCGCGATGATCTCGATGTCGGCGGGTCCCACCGTGAATTCCACGTCGACTCCCGTGAGCGCCAACTGGTGGCAGAGCGGGATCAGCTCACTGGTGCGCTTGGCCGCGAGGATGCCCGCCACGCGGGCGGTGGCCAGCGCGTCGCCCTTGGGGAGCCCTCCGGCCGAGATCAGCTCCACCACGTGCGGGGAAGTGTGTAAGGCGCCGGCGGCCACGGCGGTGCGCTTCGTGGTTCCCTTTTCGCTGACGTCGACCATGTGGGCCGCGCCTCGGTCGTCCAGGTGTGACAACGCGCCCGGGCCGGATTCTCCCGATGCCCAGGTCGCCGCGGGCTTGGCGGCCTCGGAGGCCTTAGCCATCCTGGCGCCTACCGGTTAACGACGGTAACCGGGTGCAGGTAGGGCAGGTCAGTGGAGGGCAGCGGGAACACCAGCTCGCCGAACGGCGACAACGCGCCCGTGCGGTCGGTCACGAGTTCGCTCACCGCGTGGTCGTCGGGGTCCGTCGTCGGCCACCCGTTGTCGACATACCTGGTTTTGCGGGCTTTGCCCTCAGCAGTGTCAGCCACGGCGTCCATTCTGACAGGTCGCTCCTGCGCATGTCGTGCAAGATCGGCAGTTCGACCGAGGAGGCCCCGCCATTCGTGGCCGACGTGCGACCCGCCGACTGTTTTACGCTGGTCAGCAATGACCGACAACACCCCGGACATCCCGCTGGGGTCGTGGCTGGCCGACTTGCCCGACGAGCGGCTGATCCGACTGCTGGAGCTGAGGCCGGACCTCGCCCAGCCCCCGCCCGGCAGCATCGCCGCGCTGGCCGCCCGCGCTCAGGCCCGCCAGTCGGTCAAGGCCGCCACCGACGAGCTCGACTTCCTGCGGCTCGCGGTGCTCGACGCGCTGTTGGTGCTGCAGGCCGACGTCACGCCGGTGCCGACGACGAAACTGCTGGCGTTGATCGGCGAGCGCGCTCGCGACGCCGACATAGCGGACGCGCTGGACGACCTCCGCGCGCGCGCGTTGGTCTGGGGCGACACCGCGCTCCGCATCGCCCCGGACGACGGCACGGCGCTGCCTTGGTACCCGGGCCAAGTCACCCTCGAGGACGCCGCCCGCACGGGCGAGGAGATCGCGCGGCTCATCGACGACCTCAACCAGGCCCAGCTCGACGTGCTGGAGAAGCTCCTCGAGGGTTCGCCGATGGGCCGCACCCGTGACGCCGCGCCCGGCGCTCCCACGGACCGGCCGGTGCCCCAGCTGCTGGCGATGGGACTGCTGCGACGCATCGACGCCGAGACCGTGATCCTGCCCCGCCACGTCGGGCAGGTGCTGCGCGGCGAACAAGCCGGTCCCATGCAGCTGACCGCACCCGACCCGGTGGTGTCGACGACCACCGCCGACGATGTCGACGCGGCGGCGGCCGGGGCCACCATCGACCTGCTGCGAGAGCTCGACGTCCTGATCGAAACGCTGGCCGCCGCACCGGTTTCGGAGCTGCGCAGCGGTGGACTGGGGATCCGCGACGTCAAGCGGCTCAGCAAGACGACGGGCATCGAGGAGTCGCGGCTGGGCCTGATCCTCGAGGTGGCGGCCGCGGCCGGCTTGATCGCCAGCGGGATGCCCGACCCCGAACCGGCCACCGGCGACGGGCCGTACTGGGCGCCGACGGTGGCCACCGACCGGTTCACCGCGCTGCCCACCGCGGAGCGCTGGCAGCTGCTGGCCGGCAGCTGGCTGGACCTGCCGAGCCGGCCGGCCTTGATCGGCAGCCGGGGGCCCGACGCCAAACCGTATGGCGCCCTTACCGATGCGCTGTACTCGACTGCCGCGCCGCTGGATCGCCGGCTGCTGCTGGGCACGCTGGCCCAGTTGCCTTCGGGCGCCGGCGTCAACGCGGTTTCAGCGTCGGCGGCGCTCGTCTGGCGGCGCCCCCGCTGGGCCAAGCGGTTACAGCCCGGGCCCGTGGGTGATCTGCTCGCCGAGAGCCACGCGCTGGGCCTGGTGGGGCGCGGGGCGCTCAGTACCCCCGGCCGCGCCCTGCTCGACGAGAGCACCGGCCCGCAGGCCGCGGTCGACGCGATGGCGCGTGCCCTACCGAAACCGATCGATTACTTCCTGGTGCAGGCCGACCTGACCGTCGTCGTGCCGGGGCCATTGGAACGCGACCTCGCCGAGGACCTGGCCACCGTGGCCACGGTCGAATCGGCCGGCACCGCGATGGTCTACCGCATCAGCGAACCGTCGATCCGGCACGCGCTCGACGTGGGAAAGACCCGCGACTGGATGCATGGACTGTTCGCCAGACACTCCAAAACGCCTGTGCCGCAGGGGCTCACCTACCTGATCGATGATGTCGCACGACGGCATGGCCAGCTGCGAATCGGCATGGCCACGTCATTCGTGCGCTGCGAGGATCCCGCGCTGCTGGCCCAGGCCGTCGCCGCACCCGCGACCGACCGGGTGCAACTGCGCGCTCTGGCCCCGACGGTCGCGGTGTCTCCGGCGCCGATCGCCGAGGTGCTGACCGCGCTGCGCGCGGCGGGTTTCGCCCCGGCGGCCGAAGACTCCACCGGCGCCATCGTCGACGTCCGCCCCCGCGGCGCCCGGGTCCCCACTCCGCAGCAGCGCCGGCCCTACCGCCCGATGCCACGACCCAACAGCGAGAGCCTCAACGCCGTGGTCGCGGTGCTGCGCAAGGTGACCGCCGCGCCGTTCGGCAACAATCGCGTCGATCCGGCGGTCACCATGTCGTTGTTGCAGCGGGCGGCCAGGGAACAAGAGACGCTGGTGATCGGTTATCTGGATGCCGCGGGTGTCGCCACCCAGCGTGTCGTGGCGCCGATCACCGTTCGCGGCGGTCAGCTGACCGCGTTCGACTCGGCGTCCGGGCGTCTGCGCGACTTCGCCATCCACCGCATCACGTCGGTGGTGTCGGCCAACGGCCGATAATGGGATTGCGATGCGTTGCGACCGCGAGGAATGAGAAGGAGTTGGGCCATTGACTGACGGCCCCTTGATTGTGCAGTCCGATAAGACGGTGCTGCTCGAAGTCGACCATGAACTGGCCGGCGCGGCACGCGCCGCCATCGCGCCGTTCGCCGAGCTGGAGCGCGCGCCCGAGCACGTGCACACCTACCGCATCACGCCGTTGGCGCTGTGGAACGCCCGCGCCGCCGGCCACGACGCCGAACAGGTCGTCGACGCGCTGGTCAGCTTCTCGCGCTACGCGGTACCCCAGCCGCTGCTGGTCGACATCGTCGACACGATGGCCCGCTACGGCCGCCTGCAGTTGGTCAAACACCCGGCGCACGGCCTCACCCTGGTCAGTCTGGACCGCGCGGTGCTCGAGGAGGTGCTGCGCAACAAGAAGATCGCCCCCATGCTGGGGGCCCGCATCGACGACGACACCGTCGTCGTGCACCCCAGCGAGCGCGGCCGGGTCAAGCAGATGTTGCTCAAGATCGGCTGGCCCGCAGAGGATCTCGCGGGCTACGTGGACGGCGAGGCGCACCCGATCAGCCTGGCGCAGGACGGCTGGCACCTGCGCGACTACCAGCAGATGGCCACCGATTCGTTCTGGGCCGGCGGATCCGGGGTGGTGGTCCTCCCGTGCGGGGCGGGCAAGACACTGGTGGGCGCGGCCGCGATGGCGAAGGCCAGCGCGACGACGCTGATCCTGGTCACCAACATCGTCGCGGCACGGCAGTGGAAGCGCGAACTGGTAGCGCGCACCTCGCTCACCGAAGAAGAGATCGGCGAATATTCCGGCGAGCGCAAGGAGATCCGGCCCGTCACCATCTCGACGTATCAGATGATCACCCGGCGCACCAAGGGCGAGTACCGGCATCTGGAGCTCTTCGACAGCCGCGACTGGGGGCTGATCATCTACGACGAGGTCCACCTGTTGCCCGCGCCCGTGTTCCGGATGACCGCCGACCTGCAATCCAAACGCCGGCTGGGCCTGACCGCCACGCTGGTCCGTGAAGACGGCCGCGAGGGCGACGTGTTCTCCCTGATCGGCCCGAAGCGCTACGACGCCCCGTGGAAGGACATCGAGGCGCAGGGCTGGATCGCGCCGGCCGAGTGCGTCGAAGTGCGGGTGACCATGACCGACAACGAACGGATGATCTACGCCACGTCGGAACCCGAGGAGCGATACAAGGTGTGCTCGACGGCGCACTCGAAGATCGCGGTGGTCAGGTCGATCCTGGACAAGCATCCGGGCGAACAGACGCTGGTGATCGGCGCCTACCTCGACCAGCTCGACGAACTGGGCGCCGAACTGAACGCCCCGGTGATCCAGGGGTCGACCCGGACGAAGGAACGCGAGGAACTGTTCGACGCGTTCCGCCGGGGTGAGGTGTCCACACTGGTGGTGTCCAAGGTCGCCAATTTTTCCATCGATCTGCCGGAAGCTTCTGTGGCGGTGCAGGTTTCGGGAACCTTCGGTTCGCGTCAGGAGGAAGCGCAGCGGCTGGGCCGGTTACTGCGACCCAAAGCCGACGGTGGTGGCGCCATCTTCTACTCCGTTGTGGCCCGCGACAGCCTGGACGCGGAGTATGCCGCGCACCGGCAGCGCTTCCTCGCCGAGCAGGGCTACGGTTACATCATTCGCGACGCGGACGACCTGCTGGGGCCGGCGATTTAAGCCGAGCGCTCTCCGCCGCCATGCGACGTTGGCGGAAATTGATATCACCGGCGATATCAAGTTTGCGAAGGCCCGCATAGTCCCGGCCTGGCGCCGCGCATCCACCTTCCTGAGCGTCCCGCCTGATCGGCCACTGGCGCAAAGATTTCCACCAACATTGCCTAGTGCAACTGTTTCATAGTGCTATGGTGGACCCAACTCCAATTACCGGAGGGTGGGCACAATGAAGATCGCCGTTGTCGGCGCCGGCATCGCCGGCCCAACGCTCGCGTACTGGCTATCACGGTATGGCCACGAGCCAACCCTGATCGAGAAGGCGCCGCGGCTGCGCACCGGCGGCTACGTGGTGGACTTCTGGGGTGGCGGATACGCCGTGGCCGAACGCATGGGACTCACCGCCGAGCTGCACGCCGCGGGGTACACCGTGCGCGAGGTCCGACTGGTAGATCGCGATTCACGTAGGGTGGGCGGCTTTGCGGCCGAGGTGTTCCAGCGCAACCTTGATGGCCGGTTCGTCACCGTGCCCCGTGGTGACCTGTCGGCCATGATCTATCGCTCCATCGACAACCATTGTGAAACCCTTTTCGGTGAAAGCGTTTCCGCCGTCGAGCAAAACGATTCGGGAGTGCGGGTGACCCTCGACGGGGGCGGCTCACGGCAATTCGATCTGCTCGTCGGTGCGGGTGGCATTCATTCGCCCGTGCGGGACTTGGTATTCGGCCCCTCCTCTAGATTCGAGAAGGATCTCGGCTATCGGGTCGCGGCATTCGAAACCAAGGGCTATGAACCGCGCGACGAACTCGTCTACCTTGCCTACACCATGCCGGGACGCATGGTCGCCCGATTCGCCATGCGCGACGAGAAGACCATGTTTCTCTTTATTTTCACGCCTCAGCACATGAGCGGTCCCGATCCGCACGATGCGTCAGGGGTTAACGCGACATTGCATCAGGTCTTCGGCAATGCGGGTTGGGAGTGCCCGGAGATCCTGCGCCAACTCGACGGGGCAGCCGACGTGTACTTCGACCGCACCAGCCAGATCGTCATGGACCACTGGTCGGACGGGCGGGTGGCGCTGGTCGGCGACGCCGCGGGCGCGGTCTCGCTGCTGGCGGGTGAGGGGACGGGCCTGGCGATGGTGCAGGCCTACACACTGGCGGGCGAACTTGACCGCGCGGGAGACGATCACCGGGAGGCGTTTCGCCGCTATGAGAATCGGCTGCGTCCGATCGTCGAGGCCCGGCAGCGGTCGGCCCGCGCATTCGCCACCACGTTCGCGCCAAAGACGGCGCTGGGTCTGTGGACGCGCAACCAGGCGTCCAAGCTGCTGAACGTTCCGCTGCTGGCCGATTGGGTCGTCGGGAGCGAGTTCGGAAACGACATCGCATTGCCCGAATACGCCGCTTAGCGGTGCGCGTAGCTCTTCCGAACCGTGCGACGTTCGTCGAACTTGATAGCACCGGTGATATCAAATCCGGGGACGCACGCATGGTCCGAGAGCCGCGCGCGGTCGCGGACTACAGCGACAGGATGGTCGCCGATGCCGTGCCGGGTGCGCCGTACACCTGGGCCAGGCCGACGCGCGGGTTGCCGGGCACCTGACGTTCGCCCGCCTCGCCGCGCAGCTGGCGCACGAGCTCGTGCATCTGCCGCAGCCCCGACGCGCCGATCGGCTCACCGTTGGCGATCAACCCGCCGTCGGTGTTGACAGGCATCGAGCCGTGGATCTCGGTGGCACCGTCAGCGAGCAGCTTCTCCTGTTCGCCGTCGGCGCACAGGCCGGTCTCGGCCATGTGGATGACCTCGTTGCCGGCGTCGGTGTCCTGCAGCTGCGCGACATCGACGTCCTCGGGCCCGATGCCGGCGGCCTCGTAGGCCGCCTTGGCCGCGTACACCGTCGGGGAGACGTCCTCGTCCAGCGGGGCGAAGGTGGCGTGCACCTCGTAGGCGCCGTACCGGCGGGTGCGAATCTCGCAGGCCCGCACGTACACCGGCTTGTCGGTGTACTTGTGCGCGATGTCGGCCCGACACATGATCACCGCGGCCGCGCCCTCGTCGGGCGCGCAGAACATGTACTGCGTCAGGGGGTAATTGAGCACGGCGGAATTGAGAATCTCTTCCTCGGGAATCGGCTTGCGGCGGAACGCATTCGGGTTCAGCGCGCCGTTGCGGAAGTTCTTGGCCGCCACCTTGGCGAGCGTGGCCTGGGAGATGTTGTGGTCGTGCAGGTACTTGTTGGCCTTCATGCCGAAGAACTTGGTGGTGACGAACTGGCCGTTCTGCGCGTACCACTGTGGCAGCGCCAGCTTGGCGGGGTCGTCGGTGAAGGCGCCGCGCGGGTGCTTGTCCAACCCGATGGCGATTCCGATGTCGTACTTGCCGAGCCGGATGGTGTCGGCGGTCTGCTGGATGGCGCTGGCGGCGGTGGCGCAGGCATTGAACACGTTGGTGAACGTGATGCCGGTCAACCCGACCAGACGGGTGACCGCGTCCGGGTTCGACACTTCGTGGCTGCCGCCGAAGCCGAACTGGATGTCCTTCCAGGCCACCCCGGCGTCGGCCAGCGCGGATTGAATGGCCTCGGCGCCCATCTGCATTGCGGTCTTGTCGAACCGGCCGAACGGGTGCAGGCCCACGCCGATGATGGCGACATCGTTGGTCATCTCAGGCTCCTTCCGGAGAAGTTGCGATCGGCCGGAACGCGAACGTCATGATTTCGGTGCCCTCTTCGTCGGTGGTGAGCGGGACGATCGTCAGCTCGACCTCCTGGCCGAATTGCAACTCGGCCGGGTCGTTCTCGGTCAGCCGCCCCTCGACTCGGATTACGTCGTCGAGTTGGACCAGTCCGACGCCGAACGGCACGAAGTCCTTGCCCGTCGGGCCTGCGTACGGGGCCCCGGGCGGAAAGCCCTGGGTGGTCCACGCGACCAGTGTCCCGCGGCGCGGCAGCAGCACATCGGTCATCTCCCCGAGGCTGCAGCGCGGGCACCACTGCTGGACCGGGAAGGTGGTGGCTCCACAACTGCCGCACCGGCTGCCGATCAGCTGTGGGCTCTCATCGGGCCAGGTAGAGATCTCGGGGGCGAGTGCCTTTTGCATCGGGGGATCCTCCAGAAGCGTCCACGGTGCGCCTACAGAATGTTGCTCACTGAACCGTATAACAGCTTTCCGAAAAGTGGAAACCGCATTCTCGCTAATTGATCGGGCGCCCCCGCGACCCGCGGATATCGTTGAGACCATGCCAGTCACGGTGATACTCGAACTGAAGTTCAAGCCCGACGCGGTGCCGCAGGCGCGCGACGTCATGGGCCGCGCGTTGCGCGACACCCGGGCGTTTGCCGGGAACGTCCGCACCGACGTGCTCGTCGACGAGGACGACGAAGCGCACTGGCTGATCTATGAACTGTGGGACTCGGTCGAGCACGACGAGGCGTACCGCGCGTTCCGGGCGGGCGAGGGGAAGCTGACCGAGCTTCCTCCTCTGCTGGCCGTCCCTCCGGTCAAGACGAGATACGCCACGTCCGATGTCTAGCTCAGCGCCGGGATGACCTCGCGCTCGAACAACTCGATGCCGGACCGATCGTAGGCCGCCTCCGGGAAATAGCAGATGGCGTACTCGCACCCGAGGTCGCGCAACTTGGCCATCCGCTCGATCACCTGTTCCGGCGTGCCCGTCGCCGAATCGGGTCCGCTGCCGGCGGCGAGCATCGCATCCGCGGCCGCCTCCGGCACATGGCGGACGAGGCGGTCGCGGACCCGCTGGAGCCGGTCCTGGACGTCGGCGTCCGACGTCCCGACAACGGCGTTGACGTTGGCCGAACGCACGATGGCATCGAAGTCGGTACCCAGCCGCCGACAATGCTGGGCCAGCACTTCCGACTTGTGCGCGAAGGCCTCGGGCTCCGGTGTGAAGTTGGTGTATTGCGCGTATTGCGCTGCGATGCGCAGAGTCACCTTTTCGCCGCCGCCGGCAATCCACAGCGGAATCCCATTGTCCTGCAGCGGTTTGGGGGCAACGATCGCGCCGTTGACCTGGTAGTGCTTACCGTCGAAGCTGACCTTGCCGTCGCGCCAGGCATCCCGCATTATCCGCACGCCCTCGTCCAGCCGGCCCAGCCGTACGCCCGCCGAGGGAAATCCGTAACCGTAAGCGCGCCATTCGTGTTCGTACCAGCCACCGCCGATGCCCATCTGGATCCGCCCACCGGAGATGATGTCGGCGGTCGCCGCGACCTTGGCCAGGTACACCGGGTTGCGGTAGCTCATCGCAGTGCACATCTGGCCGAGTTTGATCCGCGACGTGACCGCCGCGTACGCGGCCATCAGCGACCACGCCTCGTGGGTGGCTTCGTCGGTCGGCATCGGGACGGTGTGAAAGTGGTCGTACACCCACAGTGAGTCCCAGGCGCCGTTGTCGGCGTAGGTGGCCAGGTCGCGCATCACCGCCCAGTGCTTCTCCGGTTCGATGTCGACCAGATCCATTCGCCAGCCCTGGGGGATGAAGAGACCGAAGCGCATAACAACGGACTCTAGCCCGGTCGTTGGGCCAGACCCGCCGCTAGGCTTACCCATCGTCGAGCAAGCGGGAGGTCGTCATGCGGGTCCTGGTCTCCGGTGCCAGCATCGCCGGACCGGTGCTGGCGTACTGGCTGACCCGTCGCGGCTTCGACGTCACCGTCGTCGAGCGGGCACCCGCCCTGCGCAAGACCGGCGGTCACGCCGTCGACCTGTTCCGCCCCGCGATGGAGATTTCGGCGAAGATGGGCGTCCTGCCCCGGATCGAAGCGCTCGCCACCGGAACGAACCGCATGATCATGCGTCGGGAAGGTCGCGCGCGGCCCTTCGAGATCGATCTCACCAAGATCTACGCCGCCACGTCGGACCGGCATGTGGAGATCATGCGCGACGACCTCAGCGAAATCTATTACGACGCCGGTCGCGACGACGTCGAGTACCTGTTCGGTGACGCGATCACCGCGATCGACCATGACGGCGAGGTGACGTTCGAGCACGGCCCCGCCCGCCGGTTCGACGTCGTCGTCGGCGCCGACGGGCTGCACTCCAACGTCCGTCAGCTGACCTTCGGCGATGAAGCCAACCTAACCCGGTTCCTCGGCGGCTATCTGGCGGTGGTGTCGGCACCCAAGGCGCTCGCCGGCCGCGGCGAGATGACCTGCCACGTCGGCGTGGGCCGCCTCGCGGCCATCTACACCGCCGAGCACCTCGACGACGCGCGCGCCGTCTTCCTGTTCCGCAGTAGCCGTGAACTCGACTATGACCACCGGGATGCGTTGCGGCAGAAGGACTTATTGCGTTCGGCGTTCGCCGATATGCACGAGCAGGTGGACGATTGGCTAGCCGAAGTCGACAGCACGCCCGCCTTCTACTTCGACTCCATCAGCCAACTGCGACTGGACCGATGGTCACGTCGGCGGGTCACCCTCGTCGGCGACGCGGGATATTGCCCCGGCCCGGCGGTCGGGGGCAGTACCAGCCTCGCGGTGCTCGGCGCCTACGTACTGGCCGGCGAGCTCGCCCAGGCCGACGGCGACCTCCTGCGCGCGTTCTCCGCCTACGAACTGCAGATGCGCGAGCCGGTACACCAGAGCCGCGCGTTCGCCCGCGGCGCCGCCAAGGGCATCATTCCCGGGTCGCGGTTCGGCGTGTGGGCGTTGACCCGCGGCGCGCAGCTGGTCTCGGCCATGCCCGGGTCGTTGTCGCGGTCGCTGGCCAAGCTGAACGCCAAGGGCGTCCGGATGCACGACTCGATGCCGGTGCCCGACTACAGCGCGACCGACCGACAAGCGAACGAAAGGAACAACCGCCGATGGAACTAGCCGGTGTGGGAATCTGGAGCAGTCAACTGCGCTACGGCGATCCGTCCGAATCCGCCGAGGCGGCAGCGGAATTGGACGAGTTGGGTTTCCCCGCGCTGTGGATACCCGACGTCGGCGGACCGGTGTTCGACGCCGTCGGCAACCTGCTCGCCGCGACCGAGCGGACCGTGGTCGCGACCGGGATCCTCAACCTGTGGATGCATGCACCCGGCGACGTCGCCGAGTCCTACGCGGCACTCACCGACGAGCACGGGGACCGGTTCCTGCTCGGCATCGGCGTCAGCCACGCGCCGCTCATCGACGCCGGCCAGCCCGGGCGCTACCGCAAGCCGCTGGCGGCGACGGCGTCGTTCCTGGACGGGCTGGATGCCGCCGTGCGGCCGGTGCCCGCCGAGAACCGGGTGCTCGCCGCGCTCGGCCCCAAGATGCTGACCCTGTCGGCGGAACGGTCCCGCGGCGCGCATCCTTATCTCGTCACGCCCGACCACACAGCCTCCGCTCGCGCGACTCTGGGTGAGGGCCCCCTGCTGCTGCCTGAACAGACCGTCGTCCTTTCCGAGGACGCCGACGAGGCGCGGCGAATCGGAACCGATTGGCTGCGTGCGTATTTGGCTTTGCCCAACTACGCCAACAACCTGCTGCGCAGCGGGTTCTCCGAAGACGACCTGGCGCAGGTGAGCGACCGTCTCTTCGATGCCATCATCGCGTGGGGCGACGAAGGGGCGATCATGCGCAGGGTCGACGAGCATCGGTCGGCGGGCGCCGACCACGTGTGCGTGCAAGTGCTGCTGGAGGACCCGAAGGCGTTCCCGCGCGAGCAATGGCGCAGGATCGCCGCCGCCTCCGGTTGAGGCCGCCGACGCGGTACCGCCCCTTCCATTGCCGCGACACTTAAACCACGGCGACGACACGCCGTAACGCACCGCCATGGTTTAAGTCTCGCGGGACCACGCCACGCAAAAGCCCCCGAGGCCAACGGCTTCGGGGGCTTTTGCGACTGAAACTAGGTCAGCGAGTCCGGCGGCAGGAAGCGGTCACCGTACTTGGCGGCCAGCTCGCGTGCCCGCGCCACGAACGCTTCCTTGCCGGTCCCTCCCGCACCCTCGTAGCCGACGATGAACTGCGCGCTGCCACCGGTATACGGCGGGAACCCGATGCCCATGATCGAACCGATGTTGGCGTCGGCGGTCGACGTCAACACGCCCTCGTCGAGGCACTTCTGGGTTTCCAGCGCCTCGGCGAACAGCATCCGATCGATCATGTCCTGCAACGGGATCTGCGCGCTGCCCGACTTGAACGTCTCCCGCAGGCCCGGCCACAACCGGGTGCGCTTGCCGTCGACGTACTCGTAGAAGCCCGCGCCCTTGAGCCGCGACGGGCGGCCGATCTCGATCATCTTCTCCACGACCGCCTCCGCCGGGTGCGGCTCGTAGGTGCCGCCGGCGTCCTCGACGCCCTTGCGGGTGGCCGCGGCGATCTTGTGCATCAGCTCCAGGTTGAGCTCGTCCGAGAGCTGCAGCGGCGGCGCCGGGTAGCCGGCCTGCGAGCCGGCGTGCTCGATGCTGGCGGGCTCCACGCCCTCGCCCAGCATCGCCAGGGCCTCGTTCACGAAGGTGCCGATGACGCGGCTGGTGAAGAAGCCGCGGCTGTCGTTGACGACGATCGGGGTCTTGCCGATGGCCAGCGTGTAGTCGAACACCCGGGCCAGTGCCTCGTCAGAAGTCTTCTCGCCCTTGATGATTTCGACCAGCGGCATCTTGTCCACCGGAGAGAAGAAGTGGATCCCGATGAAGTCTTCCTGGCGCTTGACGCCGGTCGCCAGACCGGTGATCGGCAGCGTCGAGGTGTTGGACCCGAGCAGCGCGTTGGGTTCGACGATGTCCTCGATCTCCTGGAACACCTTGTGCTTGAGGTCCTGGTTCTCGAACACCGCCTCGATGACGAAGTCGACGCCCTTGAAGTCGGCGGGGTCGGCGGACGGCGTGATGCGGTCCAGCAGCGCCTTGCTCTTCTCCTCGGTGGTCTTACCGCGCTGAAGCGCCTTGGCCTCAAGCTTTTCCGAGTAGCCCTTGCCCTTCTGGGCGGCCTCGATGCTGACGTCCTTGAGCACCACGTCGAAACCGGCCTTGGCCGAGACGTACGCGATGCCCGCGCCCATCATGCCCGCGCCCAGCACGCCGATCTTGTTGATCTTGACCGGCTCGATGCCGTCGGGTCGCGAGCCACCGCCGTTGATGTGCTGCAGGTCGAAGAAGAACGCCTGGATCATGTTCTTGGCGACCTGGCCGGTGACCAGCTGGGTGAAGTAGCGGCTCTCGATGCGGGTGGCCGTGTCGAAGTCCACCTGCGCGCCCTCGACGGCCGCGTCCAGGATGGCCCGCGGCGCGGGCATCGGCGCACCCTTGAGCTGCTTCTTCAGCAGCGCCGGGAACGACGGCAGGATGCCGGCCAGCGCGGGGCTGGACGGGGTGCCGCCAGGCATCTTGTAGCCCTTGGCGTCCCACGGCTGGGTGTGCGAGTCGGGGTTGGCCTTGATCCACGCCTTGGCGGCGGGCACCAGTTCCTCGACCGAGCCGACCAGCTCGTCGACCAGCCCCATCTCCTTCGCCTTGGCCGGCTTGAAACGGGTGCCCTGCGAAAGGATGTTCATGAACGCGTTCTGGATGCCGAACATCCGCACGGTGCGGGTGACCCCGCCACCACCGGGCAGCAGGCCCAGCGTCACCTCGGGCAGGCCCAGCTGGCTGCCCTTGACGTCGGCGGCGATGCGGTGGTGGCAGGCCAGCGCGATCTCCAGTCCGCCGCCGAGCGCGGCGCCGTTGATGGCGGCCACGACCGGCTTGCCCAGGGTCTCCAGCGTGCGCAGGTCGCGCTTGATGTCCTCGACCTCGGTGAAGACGTCGCCGGCGTTCTCGGGGCCGGCGTTGATCATGCTCTTGAGGTCGCCACCGGCGAAGAACGTCTTCTTGGCGCTGGTGATCACCACGCCGGTGACCGAATCCTTCTCCGCCACAAGGCGTTCGACGGCTTTGTGCATCGACTCCTTGTAGTGCTCGTTCATCACGTTCGCCGACCCGGTGGGGTCGTCGAGCGTCAGCGTGACGATGCCGTCGGCATCCTTGTCCCAAGTGATGGTGTTCTCTGCCATGGTCCTAAACCCTCTCGATGATGGTGGCGACGCCCATACCGCCGCCGATGCACAGCGTGATCAGCGCGCGACGCGCGTTGCGGCGCTCGAGCTCGTCGACCATGGTGCCGGTGATCATGGCGCCGGTGGCGCCCAGCGGGTGGCCCATCGCGATGGCGCCACCATTGACGTTCAGCTTCTCGTCCGGGATGTTGAGGTCCTTCTGGAACTTCAGCACCACCGACGCGAACGCCTCGTTCAGCTCGAACAGGTCGATGTCGTCGACGGTCAGCCCGGCGCGGTCGAGGACCTTCTGGGTGGCCGGGGTCGGGCCGGTCAGCATGATGACCGGGTCGGACCCGCTGGTCGCGGTGGCGACGATGCGCGCGCGGGGGGTCAGGCCCTGCGACTTGCCGGCGGCCTCGGAGCCGACCAGCACCAGCGCGGCCCCGTCGACGATGCCCGAGCTGTTGCCGCCGGTGTGGACGTGGTTGATCTTCTCGACGTAGTGGTATTTCTGCAGCGCCACGTCGTCGAAGCCGCCCATCTCGCCGATGCCGTCGAACGCGGTCTTCAGCTTGGCCAGGCCCTCCATCGTGGTGTCGGGCCGCATGTGCTCGTCGTGGTCCAGGATGACCAGGCCGTTCTGGTCGCGCACCGGAATGACCGACTTGGCGAAGTAGCCGCCCGACCAGGCCTCGGCGGCCTTCTGCTGCGACCGCAGCGCGTACGCGTCGACGTCCTCGCGGGAGAAGCCCTCGATGGTGGCGATCAGGTCGGCACCGATGCCCTGCGGCACGAAGCCGATCCGGTAGTTGGTCTCGGGGTCGGTCGCCCAGGCGCCGCCGTCGGAGCCCATCGGAACGCGGCTCATCGACTCGACACCGCCGGCCAGCACGAGGTCGTCCCAGCCGGAGCGCACCTTCTGCGCGGCGGTGTTGACGGCTTCGAGGCCCGAGGCGCAGAACCGGTTGAGCTGCACGCCGCCGGTGGTCTCGGGCAGCCCCGCCACCAGCGCCGCGGTGCGGGCGATGTCGCCGCCCTGGTCACCGACCGGGGACACCACGCCGAGGATCAGGTCGCTGATCAGGTTCTCGTCGAGGTCGGGGTTGCGCCGGCGCAGCTCGTCGACCAGCCCGACGACCAGGTTCACCGGCTTGACCTCGTTCAGCGAGCCGTTGCGTTGCTTGCCCCGCGGCGTGCGGATGGCCTCGTAGATGAAGGCTTCTTCGGACATGTCGAGTTCCTCTTCACAAGTGGGTTTCGGATCCGTATTAAAGGTAGGTCCGGATACCGCACCCTAACAAAGTGCCCGGCCAACCTGTTGGTTGGGCCGATCGCCGCTGGTAAAGCCTGCCGAGCGTCACGCCAGCGTGGCCGCCGCACGCGAGCGCCACGCTGGCGTGACGTTCGAGTCCTGGCGACCCCTAAGCTCGACCAGCATGACGGTGTCGCGACTGCGTCCATACGCGACCACGGTGTTCGCCGAGATGTCGGCGCTGGCCGCGCGGGTCGGTGCGGTCAACCTGGGCCAGGGCTTCCCCGACGAGGACGGCCCCGCGGCCATGTTGAAGGCGGCCCAAGATGCCATTGCCGAGGGGAACAACCAGTACCCGCCCGGCATCGGCGTGGAGTCGCTGCGGCACGCCATCGCCGCCCAGCGGCGGCGGCACTTCGGCATCGAGTACGACCCCGACACCGAGGTGCTGGTGACGGTCGGGGCGACCGAGGCCATCGCGTCGGCGGTGCTCGGCCTGATCGAGCCCGGCTCGGAGGTGCTGCTCGTCGAGCCGTTCTACGATTCCTACTCGCCGGTGCTGGCGATGGCCGGCGCGGACCGGGTGGCCGTCCCCCTGGTCCCCCACGGCCGCGGCTTCGCCTTGGACGCCGACGCGCTGCGCCGGGCGGTGACGCCACGCACCCGCGCGCTGATCGTCAACTCGCCGCACAACCCGACCGGCACGGTGCTCAGCGCCACCGAGCTCGCCGCCATCGCCGAGGTCGCGGTCGCCGCCGACCTCTTGGTGATCACCGACGAGGTGTACGAGCACCTGGTGTTCGATCACCACCGGCACCTGCCGCTGGCCGGCTTCGCCGGCATGGCCGAGCGCACCGTCACCATCTCCAGCGCGGCCAAGATGTTCAACTGCACCGGCTGGAAGATCGGATGGGCTTGCGGCCCAGCACAACTCATCGCCGGGGTGCGGGCGGCCAAACAGTACCTGAGCTACGTCGGCGGCGCGCCGTTCCAGCCGGCGGTGGCCCTCGCCCTCGACACCGAGGACGCGTGGGTCGCCGAGTTGCGCCGCTCGCTGCAGGCCCGTCGCGACCGGCTGGCCGCCGGGCTGTCGGAGATCGGCTTCGAGGTGCACGACAGCGCGGGCACGTACTTCCTGTGCGCCGACCCGCGGCCGCTGGGCTACGACGACAGCGCCGCGTTCTGCGCGGCGCTTCCGGAGAAGGCGGGGGTGGCCGCCATCCCGCTGTCGCCGTTCTGCGACCCGGCCGCCGCGCACGCGTCGGCCCAAGCCAAAGTGTGGAATCACTTGGTGCGCTTCACTTTTTGCAAACACGAGGACACCCTCGACGAGGCGATCAGGCGGTTGGCCGTCCTACGGTGACCCGGCCGGGCCGTAGCCCTCGGTCACCCGCTTTCGCAGGCCCTCCAGCGCGGCATGGAGGATTTTCTTGCGTGCCCGGTTGACCCAGAATTCGGGCAGCGGCGCCCAGGGTTCGACCGTGATGGTGAATCGGACCCGCGTCTTGTCGTCGCTCACGCGGCTCAGGTTGTACTCCCCGTGCTGACCCCGTTGCTGGGCGGTCTTGGCGGCGTCCCACACCATCCAGTCCGGGCCCCAGTGGTATTCCAGCAATTCGGTGTCGTGAATGCCGGTCACCGCGATGGTGACCTTCACGTGGTGCGGCCGCCCGTCGGGATATTTGTCGACAACCTCCACCCGCTTGTGCACCGGCGACCATGACGGCACGGCGTCCATGTCGGCCAGCGCCTCCAGGATCACCTCCGGAGGCGCGTCGATCACAATTTCCGACGATGCTTGAACGGCCACTGCTAATAAGTTAGCAACCGCTCCGGCCGTCCCGAAGGCAAAAATGCGTGCCGCCGACTATTCCGACTCGGCTGTACCGTCGACGTGCTTTACCAATTCGCACAATCCCTTTACCGCCGAGTCGAGCACGCTTTCGCTGGCCCGCCGGACGATGAAGGCGGGCATCGGCCGGCCGGGTTCGACCGTCACGTCGAACCGCACCCGGGTCTTGTCGAGGCCCTCGGGCGTGAGGTTGTATTCGACGTGCTGGCCGTGCTGCTGGGAAGTCCCTTTGGCGTCGTAGACGACCCAGTCGGGGCCCCAGTGATATTCCAGGATCTCTTTGTCGACGAGCCCCAGGATCTTGATGGTGGTTTTGACGTGGTGGGGACGGCCGTCGGGATAACGGTCGATCACTTCGATGTCTTTGTGCAGGGGCGACCACGACGACAGGACGCGGACATCTGTCAGCGCCTCCATGACCACTTCGGGCGGCGCGTCGACGACAAATTCGCGTGATGCTTTTACGGCCACTGAGCTCAACCTAGCAACAACGACCCGCATCCGGATCGATTCGGCGTAAAAACGCTGGCTACCAGTCGATTTCGCTAAGTGGCGTGGTGGCCGCGGGCGGCCGCCCGACCGGTGCCGCCGGGGTGCGGGAGAAGCGGGGGCCCGGGGCGGCCTGGTCGACGCCGTCCTCGGTGATCACGGTGGACCGTGCCCTCAAGTGCTCGTCGGCCGCCGCTTCGCTCCACGTCAGCACCGGGGTGACGCACGCATCGGTGCCGGCGAATGTGGCCGTCCACTCGTCACGGGTGCGGCTGGCGAATCGCTTCGTGAAGACGTCGTACATCCGCGGGTAGGACCCGACGTCGAGCTGGCCGGGGACCTCGTCGGCCGACAGGCCGAGCCCGGTCAGCAACGCCGCGAAGAACTGCGGCTCGATGGCGCCGACCGCCATGTACTTGCCGTCGGCGGTCTCATAACAGCGATAGAAGGGAGCGCCGCCGTCGAGCAGAAACGACTCGCGCCGGTCCCTGAGCGCCCCGGTCGACTTCATGGTCCACATCATCTGGGCGAGCAGGCTGACGCCGTCCACCATCGCCGCGTCGATGACCTGACCCCGGCCCGAACGTTCCCGTTCATAAAGCGCGACGGCGATGCCGAGCAGCACCAGCATCGAGCCGCCACCGAAGTCGGCGACCAGGTTCAGCGGCGGCATCGGCGGCCGGTCGGCGTGGCCCAGCGCGGAGAGCGCGCCGGTCCGCGACAGGTAGTTGATGTCGTGGCCCGCCGTCCGGGCCAGCGGCCCGTCCTGCCCCCAGCCGGTGATCCGCGCGAAGATCAGGCGCGGATTGACCGCCGCGCACTCGTCGGGACCGATGCCGAGTCGCTCACAGGTCCCCGGGCGGAAACAGTCCAACAGCACGTCGGCCTTGGCGGCGAGATCGAGCAGTGCCGCCGGCCGCGTCTTGACGTCCAGGTCGACGATCCGCTTCCCGCGATGCAGCAGATCGCGATCTTCGGCCGGCATCTTCAGGCCACCGGGCCGGCGCACCCGCACCACGTCGGCACCCAGGTCGGCGAGCATCATGCCCGCGTGGGGGCCCGGTCCGATCCCGCCGAGCTCGATCACCCTCACCCCGGCCAGGGGTCCGGCGTCACCCACTGCGGCTACTTGCCCTTCTTCACTTTCAGTACCCGCTCGCGCAGCGCCTTGGTCGCGGAATCGATCGTCCCCTTCACCGCGCGCTTCAAGACGAAGCCGGGCAGTGGCACGTTCGGGTCCGCGAGAAGCTCGAACTTGACCAGGGTCGCGTCTCCCTGCGGTACCAGGGTGTACTTGCCGTCCTGCGCCTTCTGCTGCGAGGAGCTCACCAGCGTCCAGCTCACCGCGTCGGGCGCCCAGGTGTAGGCCACCACCTGTTCGTCGGTGATCCCGGCGACCTTCACCTTCATCTTCACTTGGCTGGGCCGCCCGTCGTCGCCGGTCGAGAGGACCTCGGCACTCTGATGG
Source organism: Mycobacterium sp. E735 (assembly GCF_001666955.1). Lineage (NCBI taxonomy): Bacteria > Bacillati > Actinomycetota > Actinomycetes > Mycobacteriales > Mycobacteriaceae > Mycobacterium > Mycobacterium sp. E735. The sequence continues at coordinate 19,150 of NZ_LZIX01000196.1, forward strand.
GGTTCGGACCATTCGGGCATCGCCTCGAAATCGGCGATGACGTCCAGGATCTCCTCCGGACTGGCTTCGATGACGATGTCACGGGATTCTTTGAGTGCCATGGCCCGCACGATACTGAAACGCCGTGCCCGCCGGAATGAATTCGACCGAGGTACCGTCGTGCTTGTGCCTGACAACCAGCCCGTCTACACCGTCGGTGACTACCTGTTGGACCGCCTCGCCGAACTCGGCGTCACCGAGATCTTCGGCGTTCCCGGTGACTACAACCTGGAGTTCCTCGACCACATCGTTGCCCACCCGACCATCCGCTGGGTGGGCAACGCCAACGAGCTGAACGCCGGCTACGCCGCCGACGGGTACGGCCGGCTGCGCGGAATGTCCGCGGTGGTAACGACTTTCGGCGTGGGCGAACTGTCGGCGGCCAACGCGATCGCGGGCAGCTATGCCGAGCAGGTGCCCGTCGTGCACATCGTCGGGGGCCCGTCCAAGGACGCGCAGGGCACCCGGCGCGCGCTACACCACTCGCTCGGCGACGGAGACTTCGAGCACTTCTTGCGCGTCAGTCGCGAGATCACCTGTGCCCAAGCCAACCTGATGCCCGCGACCGCCCGCCGCGAGATCGACCGGGTGCTGTCCGAGGTGCGCGAGCAGAAGCGGCCCGGGTACATCCTGCTGACCACCGACGTGGCCCGCTTCCCCACCGAACCGCCCGCGGACCCGCTGCCCCGCTACACCGGCGGCACCAGCCCGCGCGCGCTTTCACTGTTCGTTGAGGCCGCCGCCGAACTCATCGGTGACCACCAGCTGACGGTGCTGGCCGACTTGCTAGTGCACCGGTTGCAGGTGGTCAAAGAACTCGAGGCGTTGCTGGCGGCCGACGTGGTGCCCTACGCGACGCTGATGTGGGGTAAGAGCCTCCTCGACGAAAGCTCACCCCACTACTTGGGCATTTACGCCGGGTCTGCCAGCGTCCCGGCGGTGCGCACCGCGATCGAAGAGGCGCCGGTTCTGGTGACCGCCGGCGTGGTGTTCACCGACATGGTCAGCGGCTTCTTCAGCCAGCGGATCGACCCGGCGCGCACCATCGACGTCGCGCAGTACCAAACCACCGTGGCCGGTGAGGTCTTCGCTCCGCTGGAGATGGGCGCCGCGCTCGAGGCGTTGGCCACCATTTTGACCCGCCGCGCGATCACGTCGCCGCCCGTGGCGTCGCCGCCCGCCGAGGCCCTGCCCCCGCCACCGCCACGCGATCAACCGCTGACGCAGGAGATGCTGTGGGACCGCCTCTGCGTGGCCCTGACACCGGGCAACGTGGTCCTCGCCGACCAGGGCACCTCGTTCTACGGCATGGCCGACCACCGCCTGCCCCAGGGCGTGACGTTCATCGGCCAACCGCTTTGGGGCTCAATCGGATACACGCTGCCGGCGGCGCTGGGTGCCGGGGTGGCACATCCGGACCGGCGGACGGTGCTGCTGATCGGTGACGGTGCCGCGCAACTGACCGTCCAGGAGCTCGGCAACTTTTCGCGCGAAGGGCTGTCACCGGTCATCGTGGTGGTCAACAACGACGGCTACACCGTCGAACGGGCGATCCACGGGGAGACGGCGCCCTACAACGACATCGTGAACTGGAAATGGACCGACATCCCCAACGCGCTGGGCGTCGCCGATCACCTGGCGTTCCGGGTGCAGACGTACGGTGAGCTCGACGACGCCCTGGCGGCCGCCGCACAGCACCGGGACAGCATGGTGCTCGTCGAGGTGGTATTGCCGCGGCTCGAAATCCCGCCCCTGCTCGTCGAACTCGTCCAGCCGATGTCGCCGGACGGCAGCGTTCGCCGCTAAGACCGCGGCCGGGTGGCAGCGCCGTTCGGATCCGACGATCGCAGCATCGCCTGGACGGTTCGCCGGCAGCGCCCGCAGTCGGCGCCCGCCCCACAGGCTGCCGCGACCTCCTTGGTCGTGCAGGCCCCGGCTTCCACCGCCTCGGTCACCGTTTGGCTGGTGACTCCGTTACACAGGCAGACGAACATTCCGGCGGACCGCTCAGTCCGCCTCGATGCGCATCATGTTGGAGAATCGCCCGACGAAAACCGGCGGGTAGGGGCCCACCCCGGCGCCGCTCATCCACTCGGCCGCCGCGTCGGGGTGCTCGATCCACCGCCGCGCGCTCTCCTCGTCGGGCAACTCCGACATGATCAGCACCTCGTGCTCGTCGTCGAAGGCCTGGAAGATCCAGGTCTTACGGATGCCGGCCGCGACGAATCTGTCCCTGGCCGAGGCGACTTCGGCGGTGAGCGCCGACACGTCGTGGACGGAGGCGATGGCGGCGACCACGACGCCGGGCGCCTCCGGAGTCGCCGGGGCCTCCGGGACGAACCTGTCCACGATCTCGCCGGCGAAGACCGCGGGAATGTCGTCGACGCCGGCCGCGTCGAACCACTCGAAGAACACGCGCGAGCGCAGCAACTCGACGATCGGCTCGCGACTGTGGACTCCGATCATCACCAGCACCCGGCCGTAGTCATGCGTCGAGGTGTAGACCAGGACGTGGTGGGCGCCGATATCGGCCAGGGCCGCCTTCCTGCGCTCGAGCAGCGGCCATACCCGGCTGGGGTCGGGAACACGATAGTCCGACGCGATGACCATCGAATGAATGTCGCCGTCGCTCAACGAAGTTGATCCTTCATAACTTTCCCGGTCGCATTGAGCGGCAGCTCGTCGAGAAACGCGATGGATCTCGGCGCTTTGAAACCAGCCATCCGCTCCCGGCACCATATCAACAGGTCATCCTCGGAAACCTGGGTTTTCGCCACCACGAAGGCCTTGCCGACCTGGCCCAGGCGATCGTCGGGAACCCCGATCACGGCGGCCTGCGCCACCGCCGGGTGCTCCAGCAGGTAGCCCTCGATCTCCGCCGGGTAGGCGTTGAACCCGCCCACGATGAACATGTCCTTCTTGCGCCCGTCGATCCGCAGCCGGCCCGCCGCATCGAGGCGGCCCAAATCGCCGGTGTGCAACCACCCGTCCGGATCGATCGCCTCGGCGGTGCCCGCCGGGTCGTCGAGGTATCCCTGCATGACGCCGTAGCCGCGGACCAGCACCTCGCCATCGCCGGCGATGCGCACCTCGACCCCGTCGCAGGGCACACCCGCGGTGGTGGCGACGTCCTCGAACGAATCCCCGGGCAGGGACAGCGTGACGTTGCCCGCCTCGGTGAGGCCGTATCCGGTCATCAGCGTCTGGAACGGCAATTCGTCATGGATGCGACGGACCAGCTCGACGGGGATGTCGGCGGCGCCGGTCACGCCGGCGCGCAGGGTCGACAGCTTGGACTTGTCGGCGACGGTCAGCAGCGAGTGGTAGAGCGTCGGCGGCCCGGGAAGCATCGTGATCCGTTCGCGGGCAATCAATTCCACCACGGCGTCGACGTCGAACACCGGCACCGGCAGCATCGTCGCGCCCCGCAGGAATGACGTGATCAGCCCGGCCTTGAGGCCAAAGGTGTGGAAGTAGGGGTTGATCTGCAAGTAACGATCACCCTGGCGCAGATCCGCGAGCGTCGCCCATTCCTCGTACATCCGCAGCGTCTGCCGATGGTTCATCATGGCGCCCTTCGGGCGGCCGGTCGTGCCCGAGGTGAAGATGATGTCGGCGATGTCGCTGCCGTTCACCGCCCGCTCGAACGGTGCACCGCTGGCGAGGAAGTCGGACTTCAGGTCGATGACGGGCGTCCCCGCGGGCGCGGTGTAGTCCTGGCCCAGAAAGCCCTTCTGGACCAGGACGGCCTTGACCTTGCTGCGGGCGATGATGTCGCCCGCTTCGTCCGGCTTGAACCGAGTGTTGACCGGCACCAGCACACCGCCCGCGGTGAGCAGCCCGAAGGCCGCGATGATCCATTCCGCGGAATTCGGCGCCCAGACCGCGACACGATCGCCCTTGTCGACGCCCAGCTCGGCGAAAGCGCCTGCTGCGCAACGGATTCTGTCGACGATCTCGGTGAAGGTGAAGCGCAGCGGACCGTCGACGACCGCTTCCGCGTCGCCGAAGCGGTCCGCCGCGCTCGAGACCATCGCGGGGATGGTCTCCCAATGCTGGCCGGCCGGCGCGCCAGTCACACCGTGACGAGCCGACCGAGGTTGCCACCCATGATCTTCGCCTGGTCGTCGACGGACAGGTGCGACAGCGCGTTGACGTAGAACGTCGGCTCCGCAAGCCCCTCCGGGTGCGGCCAGTCCGAGCCGTACAGCACCTGATCCACCCCGACGAGGCTGATCAGGTCGTCGATGCCGTCCTCGAAGAACGGGCTGACGTGGATCCGGTTCTTGACCATCTCGACGGGGTCGCTCGGGAACGCCTCCGGCGCCTTGCGGAAGACCTCGGCGAGGCCGTCGAGCAGCGGGGTCATCCACTTCGAACCCGCCTCGACGATCGCGACCTTCAGCTTGGGGTGGCGATAGAGCGCGCCGTGGATCACCCACGAGCCCACCGCATCCTGGATCGGCCGCCACTCGTTGAGGATGCCCATCGCGTTGGTCTGGAACGGCAGCATTTCCTGTTCGGCCCCGTCCCACTCGGAGGTGTAGCGGGAGTAGCCGCTGTCGCTGGAATGCATGCCGACCAGGACGTCGTGCTCGACGACGCGCTCCCAGAACGGGTCGAACTCCGGCAGGGCGAACGACCGGGGGCCGCGGAAGCCGGGGACCGGAGCCGGGCGCACCAGAATGCAGCGGGCACCGCGCTTGACCGCCCATTCCAGCTCCTCGATCGCCTTCTCGACGATCGGCAGGGTGATGACCGGCGTGGTGAAGATGCGGTTCTGGTAGTTGAACCCCCAGACGTCGTCGAGCCACTCGTTCAGCGCGTGGACCAGGACGTGGATGGCGACCGGGTCGTCGCGCAGCCGCTCCTCGAGCAGGCTGGCCAGCGTCGGGAACATCAGGGTGCGGTCCAGACCCAGCTCGTTCATCTTCTCCAGCCGCGGGCCGGGTTCGAAGAACGCCGGAATCGCGCGCATCGGCTCGCCGAACAGTTCGCGCTTGGATTTGCCCTCCGGGTTGCCGTACTTGAAGTACTCCTCCCAGGCGCCCGGCCGGGCGACGACCTCGAAGGTCGGGTTGGGGATGTAGTTGCTGATGTGGCCGCGGATCGCGATCTTCGTCCGCCCGTTGACCTGCACGTACTGGACGTAGTCCTGGTACGCCTTGGGCAGGTATTTGGTCAGCGCCTCCGGCGGCTCGTAGAGGTGGTTGTCCGCGTCAAAGATCGGGAACGGGACGTCTTCACGATGCGACAACTGGCCCATGGAATCCTCCTTCTTGATTTACGAGAATACTATTCTCTACGGGCGTCGAATCGCAACGCCGCCCGCCGATTGCGGTTCCGAGCGGTCAGCAGGTGACGACGATTTTGAACGTCGCGGTGGCCGGCTCACCGGGTTTGTCGGTCTTGTAGCCGTTGGCGGTGCCGCTGACGGTGAACTTGTCACCGGTAACGCTCAGGTCGGCGTTGCCGCCGTCGCCCCGGGAGTACATCCCGCTGAACCCGCCCAGGTTCTGGATGCGGACGGACTCGGCGGACGCGGGTTGCGCGTTTTCGTCGATGACGATCTTGGCGCCGGCGAAGTTGCCGCCGATGTCGATCGTCCGGGTCCACTGCAACTGGCCGCACTTCACGATGTGGAAGGTCCGGTCGTTACCGTCGACCGTCACCGAGGCGGTGCTGGAGATCTGGGTCGACGGTCGCGACGCGCAACCCGCAACTGCGGCGACGGCCAGTGCCGCCGCGACCGTGGCCACGCTTCGATCCAGCACCGAGCACCCCTGTCTTCGTTGACGATAGCCCTTCGGCCTGCGACGACGATGTTATTCTCGCACCGAGAGAATGCCAATATCGTGCATTTTCATCCGAGGAGTGAATGACGCATGGTGGACCTGGAGATCGACGACGGGTTGGCGGTGCTGACCATCGATCGCCCGCAAGCGCGCAATGCCATCGCGCTGGACACCATGCAGCAGCTGGAGAAGGCGCTCGACGCGGCGGCGGGCGCCAAAGCCTTGGTGATCAAGGGCGCGGGTGATCGGGCCTTCGTATCCGGCGGCGACCTCAAGGAGCTGCGCGCACTGCGGACGGAAGAGGATGCCGCGGCGATGGCCAAGCGGATGCGAGCGATATGCGACCAATTGGCCAGCTTCCCGGCGCCGGTGATCGCCGCGCTGAATGGCCACGCCTTCGGCGGCGGCGCCGAAGTCGCGGTCGCCGCCGACATCCGGCTGGCGGCCGACGACGTCAAGATCGCCTTCAACCAGGTGGAGCTGGAGATCATGCCGGCCTGGGGCGGCGCCGAGCGGCTGGCCGCGCTCGTCGGCAAGAGCAGGGCGCTGTTGCTGGCCGGCACCGGAACCGCCCTCACGGCGGCCGAGGCGCAACGAGTCGGCCTGGTCGATCGGGTGCTGCCGCGCGCGGAGTTCGACGCGGGATGGCAATCCGTCGCCAGGTCGTTGGCCCGGCACCCGGCGACCGAGATAAAGCGCGTAATCAGCGGGGTTTCGGCCGACGAAGCGATAGCATCCTTTGCGCGGCTGTGGGTCGCCGACGCACACTGGCGGGCCGCGGAGCGGGTCATGAACCGCACCACGAGTGCGGGACGGGCGGCTGGAGGAGCGAGATGACGGGCAGACGATTGGGCGTGGGCGCAGCGACCCTGTCGGCGTTGCTGGTTGGTGCGACCGGCTCGGTCGTGAGCGCCGCGCACGCCGTCGCCGACCCGGTGATGCATCACGTCAAGTACACCGTCACCGCGCAGAATCCGATCTACACCGACATCTACTACCTGGACCACCAGCCGGAGAAGTTCTCCGACTACAGCCACAACCCCTACTCGTTCACGCCGCACGTCGATGTCGATCTCGGCCCGGGCAAACCGTGGAGCTTCGACCTGGACATGTCGAACCCCGATGACTACGCGATGGTCGTGGCGAGCACGGGCACCGAGCCCGGCACGCCGGGGCTTCACTGTGATCTGGCGGTGGACGGGGCCGTCGTCGTGTCCAAGGACGGCCCCAAAGGCGTGCTCTGCTCGCTGCGCAACTGGTGAACTACCCAGGTCGGCGGGACATCCTCGATCGGTCGCGGCTCGCCCTCTAGGCGACGCAGGTATTGCTCGACCAACTCCACGGTCTCGGCGTGACCGCCGGACATGCCGATCGCCTGCTCAAGCACCAGCATGCGCGACAAACTGGTCATCAACACCGTCCAGACCACCGCCGGCACGTCCTCGTTGCCCGCGCCGTAACGCTGCAACGCGGCGGCCACCGCTTTGCGCTGCTCCTCGCGGAAACGTTCGGCGTAGTAGGCGATTTCGGCCCGCATGTCTTTGCGATGATTGGCCAACGCCATGAATTCCATCGAAATCCGGGTGAAGCCCGGATCGGTGCCGAACCGCCAGAGCGCCCACAAGGGTTGCGGCGATTGCAGCAGCTGGGCCTGCGCCTGCAGTCCTTCGTCGGCGCGGCGGCGGAAGACCTCCAGAAACAGCTCCTCCATGGTGCGGAAGTAGTAGTGCACCAACTGCGGTTTCAGCCCCGCCTTGTTCGCGAGGCGGCGTGACGTCACGGCGGCATAGCCCTCTTCGAGCATCAGCTGCTCGGCCGCGTCGAGCAGCAGGCCGCGATTCTTCGCGTCCGGCGCCCCGATCCGGCGGGCCGCAGAAGCAGATGTCATGCCGTCACTCCATGCTCTCGAGATTCCGGTGTCGACCTAGTCAAATCGTAGCCAGGTCATCGCTCTGCCCCGGCGTTGCGATCTTGACCCTGACATTACCGCCATGCTAAGCAGGTGCTCAGCACATTTCGGTTTCGAGATCGCGCGGCCCCATGCCCCTGCCGCCGAACACAGCCGGTAATCCAAGCCAGGGAGACGCAATCCGATGAGCGATTACGAGTCGATCGACTTCTTCACCGACCCGTCTCTGGTGCCCGATCCGCACCCCTACTTCGATTACCTGCGCAGCCAGAACCCGGTGTTGCGGCTGCCGCACTATGGCGTCGTCGCGGTCACGGGCTACGACGAAGCCTGCGAGATCTACAAGGATCCCGACACGTTCTCCAACATCGTCGCGCTGGGCGGCCCGTTCCCGCCGCTGCCGTTCACGCCCGAAGGCGACGACATCAGCGCCCAGATCGATGCGCACCGCAGCTCCTTCCCCATGTTCGAGCACATGGTCACCATGGATCCGCCGGACCACACCAAGGCCCGGTCCGTGCTGGCCAAGCTGCTGACCCCCAGCCGGCTGAAGCACAACGAGGAGTTCATGTGGCGCCTGGCCGACCGGCAGCTCGACGAGTTCCTGCAGAACGGCGAGTGCGAGTTCATCGCCGAATACTCAAAGCCGTTCGCCACCTTGGTGATCGCCGACCTGCTCGGCGTGCCCGAGGAAGACCACAAGGAGTTCCGCTCCGTCCTCGGTGCCGATAGGCCCGGTCGAGTGGGCGCCCTCGACCACGAGTCGGTCGGCATCAACCCGCTGGAGTGGCTCGACGACAAGTTCTGCAACTACATCGAGGACCGGCGGCGCGAGCCGCGTAACGACGTGTTGACCTCGCTCGCCTCGGCGAAGTATCCGGACGGGTCGACGCCCCCGGTGATCGAGGTGGTCCGCTCGGCGACGTTCCTGTTCGCCGCGGGCCAGGAGACGACGGCCAAGCTGCTCAGCGCGGCACTTCAGGTGCTCGGTGACCGACCGGACATCCAGCAGGAGCTGCGCGAGGACCGCAGCCTGATCCCGGGGTTCATCGAGGAATCGTTACGGATGGACAGCCCCGTCAAGAGCGACTCGCGGCTGGCCCGCAAGGCCACCACCGTCGGGGGTGTCGACATCCCCGCCGGCACGGTGGTGATGATCCTGCCGGGCGCCGCGAACCGCGACCCGCGTCGGTTCTCCAACCCGCACGAATTCGACCTGCGCCGCAAGAACGTTCGCGAGCACATGGCGTTCGCCCGGGGTGTCCACTCCTGTCCGGGCGGTCCGCTCGCCCGAGTCGAGGGCCGCGTTTCGATCGAACGCATCCTGGACCGGATGCCGCACATCGAGATCGACGAAGCCCATCACGGCCCGGCCGCCGAGCGTCGCTACACCTACGAGCCGACGTACATCCTGCGCGGCCTGAGCGAACTCCACCTCACGTTCACCACCGCGGACGCGGTCGCGGTCGCGGGCTGAATCAGAGGTACAAGCCGACGAAGTAACAGCTGAGCAGGGCGACGCCCATCAGCAGCACCCACGCGTCCGTAAGCCGGCACAGCAGCACGGGAGCGTTGCGCACCTCCATGAACTCTCGAAAAATGATGCGCACCTTGACAAGTGCGATCACGATGACGCTCGACGTCACCACCGCGCTGGATCTCAGCGATCCGCCCGCGGAATGGTCTAGCCACAGATAGGTCAGCGTCAGCGACGCCAGGATCAGCCACACCACCAGCAGCCGTTTGTTGAATTTGATTCCGATCACCTCACCACATACAGCAACGCGAAGATGAGTACCCACAGGAAATCGACGGTGTGCCAGTAGGTCGCGCAGGTTTCGACGAGCTGCTGAGATTCCCGCGTTTCGTGGGCTTTTCGCGCCTTCCCGCGAAGTTGGTAGACGATGACGCCGAGGGCGACGAAACCGATCAGCAGGTGTACGAAGTGGATGCCGGTGAGGAAGAAATAATAGGTGAAAAAATCGTTGCTGCCCAAACCGTTACCCGTGCCGACCAGTCGGGCCCACTCGAAGACCTTGCCGAGCAGGAAGACCACCGCGAACCCCGCCGTGATGAACGCGTCCCGCAGTGCCGCCGGGTAGGCGCCGGCGCGGGCGGACTGGACACACCGCGCCACCGACCACGAGCTCAGGAGCAGGACAAGGGTGTTGAATACCCCGATGCGCAGGTCGAGGTGCGCCTGCGACTGCAGAAACAGCTCGGGATCGCGAGCCCGGGAGAACAGATAGAAGCCGAAATACGCTGTGAAGACCAGTGTCTCGAACAGCACGAAGGCCCACATGTCGGGTTGACCGGGCACGAATCTGGATCGTTGGTTCTCGTCGGCCACCTCGGTCATCAGGCAGCTGCCTCTTTTGCCGGCAGCTTGGGCAGTGGTCCGGTACCGAAGTCTTCGCGGCGGATCATTTGAAATAGCATCACGATGAAAGTGACTTGGTAGACGCCGAATACGACCATGTCCAGCCACCAGGCAATCTCGCCGTCCCACGCGAACACGCCGCGCCGGAAGATCCAGCACGGTGCCACCACCACCTCGGTCAGCGCGTTGCACAGGTTCAAATACCCGAACCACTTGGGGAACACCCGATTCTTGTCGAGCAGGATGGCGACCATCCAGATCAGCGAGCCGATCAGGAACACCCCCATGGTGCCGTCGAAGGACAAGAAGGCGAAGTCGTACAGCCAGCCGATCGCCTCGGGGTCGCGCTCGGGTCGCAGGGTGCCGACGATCAGCGCGATGTTGAGCAGCAGCATGCCGGGAACAGCGCTGAGCGAATAGATGAGCAGATATGAATACGCGAAGGCGCGGCTGACCGACATGCGCCGCATCGAGTACGCGATGATCGCATTGTTGAACGCGATCATGCCGCTGATCGCGAAGATGATGCCGAAGCCGACCGGTATCCCAAGATGGCGCTCGGAGAACCAGTGCGCCTGCGTGGCGAGATCCCAGGTGGGCTCCGGCGGGGGCTGGACCTGCGCCACGATGAAGAACATCGGGAAAAAGATGGTGTAGAACACCATCAGGGCCCCCCACGCCAACCACAGTTCTCGCTTGGGGTTATGCCTGATGTGCCAGCGGATTCGCTCGGGCAGCGAGCCCGCGGGGGGTGGGGCCGGGGAAGTCGGCGGTGTGATCACCGCGCTCATGCGCCAACCAATTCGCCTGCGGGCCCGTGGTTCTCGGCGCGCTCGCGATATAGGGCACGCGCCAGGACAACGCCCATCACGACGATCCAGACGGCGATCGCAGCGTTTTTCACCCAGAACGACAGGAAGCCGTCCCACGCCAGCGGCCCGGTCAACGAGACGCCGACGAACGCGGCGGGGACCAATGCGGCTGCCACCAGAAGGTTGAAGTAAGCCACCCAGCGACCGAAGACCGGGCGCGGCTGATCATCGAAATAGATTGCCAGGGCGAGGATCACGCTCTGGCCGATCAGGAAAGGAACCAGGATCGTGAAGGTGATCCAGCCGAAGTCGTTGAGCAGCTGGGTCAGCCCGGGGCTGCGTTCCGGACGAAAGGCGGCCAGTAACCAGCAGACGTTGGCGACGAGGAAGAGGGTCGGGCCGCCGGCCGCACAACCCAGCATCGCGTAGGAGAAGATCGGCGTCCGGTGCGCCATCCGGCGGATCTGCAGCACGATCAGGGCCAGGATCGGGATCAGGCATACGCCGAACCAGTTGAACACGATCATGCTGTACCGGATCTCCGGCAGGTGGGCCGGATCGCGATAGAACGCGGCGACCTGTTCCGCGGACATCGACGGTGACATCGGCGGGTTGAAACCCGGGAAGAGAAGGAACGAGGTGATCCACAGGATCAGGGCCGCGGGCAGAGTCCACAGCAGGATCAGCTCACCGTCGGTCCGCCGCTGCGCGGCCCGCGTCCTCCCCCGGCCCGGTGCATCGCCCCCGTCGGCGTCGGACATCTGCACCCCTCCCGAAATCGGCTACACACACGGCTCGTCAGCGAAGCTAGCCGATCGGCTAGCTTCGGTCAAGGGCATCGTCTAGTCTCGGTGCGTGGGAACAGCGCGGCAACACCTCACCGGCGAGCAATTCTGGCTGATCGAGCACAGCCCGGCCCGGACGCGGGTACTCGATGCCGCGCTGGATCTGTTCGCTATGCACGGTGTCAGCGGCACGTCGCTGCAGATGATCGCCGACGCCGTCGGCATCACGAAAGCTGCTGTCTACCATCAGTTCCGGACCAAAGAGCAGATCGTCATCGCCGTGACCGAGCGCGAGCTCGGCCGGCTCGAGCCGGCACTCGAGGAGGCCGAAGCGTACGACGACGGCCCGCAAGCGCGAGATGCCTTGCTGGTCCGCGTGATTGAGATGGCCGTCCGTGACCGCCGGCTGGTGCGCACGCTGCAATTCGATCCCGTCGTAGTCCGATTGCTGGCCGAACACAAGCCGTTTCAGCTCTTCATGGACCGCCTGTACCGGGTGCTGCTCAGCGATGCCGGTCTGGACGGACGGATCGAAGCGGCCATGTTCTCCGGCGCGCTCAGCACCGCCGTCATGCATCCGCTGGTCGCCGACATCGACGACGACACATTGCTCGACCGGGTCACCGATTTGAGCCGACGCCTGCTGGGTCTGCCACGGGAAGGCCGCGGCTGACGCGGCTACGTGTCAGCGCGGACCCAACTGGCTATGCCGTCGTGAGCAATACAAATCAGGAACAAACCGTCAGGTGCCTGCGCGACGTAGTTCAGGTAGTTCTGGCAGTTTGCGTTCTCCTCCTTGACCCCCGCCATCGGAGGTGAGCGGAACCAACGCGGCTGGTACCTCCTCGGCGAGCCGCAGAACATCAAGCGTCCGGGCTCCGAGGCGAACGAGACATAACCGTCGGCGACGCCGAAGGCGTAATAGGAGGTGTTGTCACACGGCGCACCTAGAACCTGATGCGGCATGATCCCCGGGGTGCAGGCGGGGTAGTCGCAGACCGTCGGCCCCGCGAAGGATGGCGGCGCCGCCAGCAGGCCGGCGCCGACCAACGCGGCTGCCATCGCCACGATGAATCGCACCCAATTACTTTGCCACACCCGAAAAGAAAATTCTCCTGCTTGGAGAAGATCACTTCGGGCAACCGGGGGTGGGCGCCAGGCCGTCTCGAACGCCGCTCCGCGCGCCTCCCGGGGGGAGCAGTTCCGCATGTCAGGGGCACAACCCAGCCGTCCGGTGAAGGCGTTGACCCCAGGTCGGAGTGATAAGCTTCCTCCCCGTGCACGATCCGGTGGGACCCGACACCGACGATTGTGGTGACCCGAGGGATATGACCGATCCCGACGAGCCGCGGTCAAACGCAGGGGCTGAGAGCGGCGACGTAGCGGCCGCATCCGGAGAGCATCCGGAAGAAGACGAAGTTGCCAAGGCTGAAGCGCGCGCCGCGGCGGCTCGGGCGCGCCTGGAGAGCCTGCGCGGGGCAGCCGAAACCGAGGACGCGGGGGACGACGCCCACGACGTCGAGCAGCGATCCGCGACGTCCACGCGGAAACGGCTACGTTTGCCGCGACGACCCAGGCGGCCACGGTGGCTACGGCGCCCAGGGCGGAAGACTGTAGCCGCCGGCATCGGCATCGTTCTCTTCTCCACTTCTCTCGCCGCGAGCGGCTACATGCTGTGGCAGCATCACACCGCGTTGCATAATCGCCAACTCGCCGCGGAGTTCAGTGCAGCCGCCCGGCAAGGGATTACGGCCTTCATGTCGATTGACCCCGATCACGCCAAGGAGAGTGTCCAGCGCGCCATCGATGCCTCCACGGGCGACCAGAAGGACCAGCTCTCCGTGCTGTCGCCCCTGATGGTCAAGAGGGCCGAGGAGACTAAGGTCGGCGCCAAGGTCACCATCGAAGCCGTCGCCGTCCAGTCGTTTAGCGACAATTCCGGAGTCGTGCTTGTGGCGGCGAAAACCGATCCCATTGGGCCAGATACCGCCAAACCGCCGCCCGCCCTGTTTCGGCTCAGCGTCAATATGGACCGCGACGGCGGCCAGCTCAAGATGTCGAAAGTTGAATTCGTGCGATGACTGTCGAACCCGGCTCGCCGCCGGACGGGACCGGAAAGGCGATTGACGGCGCCCATACTTCGCCCGACGGCGAGGACGGACTGGCGCGCGCTGGAGTGGGACCGGCGCGCTTGCACCGGCTGGCGGAGATCGGGCGCCGGGGCCGCCGGTATGCGGCGAGGTGGCGTTCGATCGTCGCGACAACGTTGGTTATTGCCGCACTGGGAGTCGCTGGCGGCGTGTACTTCATCGTGTACCGGCCGGATCAGCAGGTCGACGATGTGGCGGCGCACCGGGCGATCCAGGCGGCGTCAGATGGCGCCGTGGCGGTGTTGTCGTATTCCTATGACCATTTGAACCGCGATTTCACCAACGCGAAGTCACATCTCACCGGTGACCTTCTGAGGTATTACAGCAAATTCAGCGACGATGTCGTCGCGCCGACGGCGCAGAAGGGACAGCTGACGGCCTCTGCCAAGGTGATTCGGGCCGCAATCTCGGAATTGCATCCCGATTCGGCCGTCGTGCTGGTTTTCGTCGACCAGACGACGAAAAGCGAGCAAAAGAAGGATCCTGAGAACACGCAGAGCAGCGTCCTGGTCACGCTGTGGAAAGTCAACGGCTCCTGGCTGATCGCGAAATTCGACCCCTCCGGATGAGCGCGGCTGATCTTGCCCTAACCGTTAACCGGCGGCCCGAAGCGGTGTAACGTCATCGCTCAAGAGCGCCGCAACCGACGGCGAAAAGGTGCCACAGGCACTCTCGGATTACCCGGTTCGAGGAGCAGCCGATGCGTCCAGCCAAAACACTCAGCACTGCAACGCTGGTGGCTCTCACCGCCTTCGGCGGTCTGAGCACTGCGCCCACGGCCAAGGCTATAACCAAGGAAGACGTGGCGATCAATGGGACTTACCGTGCCACGTCCATCGGCGACTGGGCCCAGAGAAATGACCAGTACTTCGGCGAACCGACGGTCTACCAAGTATGGACCATCAACTCGACGTGCGAAACCACCCAGGAGTGCCATGGCACGGTCACGAGCGACCAGGGTTGGAGCGCGCCCATGTATATGAACGATGGCCAGATGTGGAAGGTGAAACGCGAAGTGCCGAACTGGGAGCGGTGCGAAGACGGTACCGCGTTCCCCGGGATGCAGGCCTTCTTTTTCTACCCGGTGAATGACAATGGTGGATTCCAACTCGGGTCGCGCGTCTTCTCGGGCAAGGACAAGACCGTCGGCCCAAGCGGCGCCTGCGGGCAGAACAATTGGCTTGATATCACGATGCCGTTGCGCCTGGACCAGCTCTCCTGACCGGGCGGTCGTAGCCGCAGGCCAGCCCTGCCGACCGCTTCATGTCGGGGCGAATTCAGGTGGGAAGCATGTCCTTCCACGTCCTGGGCGCTTTCGGAGCAACGAGGTCCGACTGCTGATACAGCTTCCCATCCGGGCCGACATAACGACCGGTGCGCGGATCGTACTTTGCCACCACGACCGAGGGCGCGGGTTTGGATGCGTTGGCTCCGAACGAGCTTGGCGCAGCCTGGGGTCCTCCGCCGCCAGCTGTGTCTGCAGGTGCCGAATCGGAAGGAACGGGTGGGGCCGGCGGCGGTGCCGGCGCAGCGGGCGGTGCGGGAAGCTCTCCCGGCGCAGGGACGTCGAGTGGCGCGAAGGGCGGAAGGTCCGCCGACATTCTCGACATGGGCGCCAGCGCAGGGGGTCCGGACGAAGGCATGGGCGGTACAGCAGCTCCCACCGTGCCCGGTGGGGGATTTTCACCCCGGGGCCCCGCGGGTGCGCCGCGCGGCACCGCCCCAGGCGGCAGCGGCGTTCCCTCGACTGGGCCGAAAATCCTGTCGTTGGTGGTGATCCGGTCATCGGGCGGGACGCCCTGGGCTAGTAGATTCGGATCCAGCGGATAGGGACCGAGGGCGTGCTGGCGCATCGCCAGCGGCATGAACGGCTTGTCGCTGTTACAGATTTCGACGGTCGGCGCCCGCTTACCCGGGTGACCCATGCAGGGGTAGTTGCGGGCGCCGCGAACCGCGATCGGTGAATCCTGCGGGAGTTTGCAATACAACCCGTCCGGTGTGTCCATGTCGGTGAGGTCGTCCGGGGATCGCCATGTGTTGGGCGGCATGAAGCCGACCGTGCAGATGGGTGGATCCTCGACCGTGGCTGCGAAGTCACCGTAAGCCCTACCGTCGGGGTGGTTCTCACCCGCAGCGGCCTGCTCGATCGCGACGCCCGACGGAAGCAATACGAGCAGCTGCTCGAGCGAGGGATGGTAGGTGACGCCGATCTGGCCGATGGTGGTGAGGTTGGCAAGCAACACCGGCAGTGTCGGTTTGATTTGTTCGAAAAGCCGGGAGGCTTCGTTCGCAGTCTCCGGACCCGTTTGCAGGATGGTGCGGAAGTGAGAATCGTTGGTCACCAGCGTATCCGAAATGCCCGCGAAGCTGCGCGCCCACGTTCTTATCGAATCGAGGGTGCGCGCCTGGGTGTCCAGCAGCGGCCCGGTGTCTTCGGTGAGGGCCCGGGTGCGATCGACCACGCCGTTGGCGTCGCGGGACAACGTCTGTGAGGAGTCGAGCAGTGACCCCAGGTCGTAACCGGAACCGTTGAAGCCCTGGAACGACTCGTCGAGTAATTGGCCGAGTTTGGTCTTCGGGATGCTCTGGACCAACGCATTGACCTGCTCGAGCATTGGGGCGACCGGTTGCGGAATTGTCGTGTCGCGCATGGCAATAACCGAGCCGTCGTGCAGGTAGGGCGGCGAGTCGTTTCTGGGCCGAAGGTCCACGTACTGTTCACCCACCGCGGAGACACTGAGCACCTCGGCGGTCAAGTCCGCGGGGACCTTGGGTGAAGTGCTAAGCGACAGCGTCGCTTTGGCGCCGGTCGGTGTCAAACCCACGGCGGTGACCTTGCCGAGCTGAACTCCACGATAGGTCACGTTGGAGAACCGATAGAGGCCGCCGGTGGCCGGCAGCTCCAGCGTCACCGTCATCCGACCGATGCCCAGTAGCGTCGGCGCTTGGATGTAGAACAGGACCATCGCGATCACGCCAATGGTCCCGGCGATCGCGAAGATCGCCAGCTGGATCCGAACGAAGCGCGTCAGCATCTATCCACCGGCTCCCGTTCCAGGCGCCTCTGCGGGCGCCGGCGTCTGACCAGGACCCGCGTCGGGCGGCGAGGCCGCAGCCGGCGGAGGTCCGGGTAGCGGTCCATAATTGCCCGGCCCCGGCCCCGGTCCCGGTACCGCACCCGGCGGTGGCGGGGGCAGCGGTAAGGCATCGGGATCGATCCACGGCGGCCGTAGCGGGTTATGCAGCGGATCGAGTGTGTAATTCAGGCGATACGGGTCCCCGGGCACCGGCGGCTCGGGCATATCCAGCTGTCCCCAGTGGGTGCCTAGCAACAAGCCCCTCTTAAGCCGGGGAATCGTCAGGTCGAAGTCGAAATGCAGGTTGAAGAAGTCGCCTCGGACCGCTCGGTCGACAAAGTTCTGCGTGAACGGGAACACGAACGACCCCGCGATGGCCGCGCCGAACTCCGGTCCGACGTCGGCGAGCGCCTTGATGGTCGGCTCCAGGTTTTTGAGGTTCGTGACGAGATCGGCCTGGGCATCGTTGACCAGTCTGTTGGCGGTGTTGCTGAACACACGGAGGTGGTCCAGCGCGGCCGTCAGACGAGGCCGCTCCCTGGTCAACACCTCGAGCGCCGGCGGTATTTTACGCAGCGCATCGGTAAGAACGTCGCGTTGGTCGGCGAACGTTGCCGACAGCCGATTCAGCGCCTGGATGGAGGCGACGATGTCGTCGCGCTGGTCGTCCAAAGTCCCGACGAACGTGTCCAGGCGGGTAATCAAATCACGCACGGCGCCCTCGTGCCCGGACAGGGCGGCCGAGAAGTTGTGGATGACCTCCCCGATCTGTCCCAGTCCACCGCCGTTGACGACCGCGCCCAGCGACGACAGCGTCTGCTCGGTCGACGGGTAGGCCGATGACCGACTCAGCGGGATGGTGGCGCCCGGCTGCAGCCGTCCGCTTCCCTGCTGACCCGGCGGAGTATTGAGCTCCACATGCATCGAGCCCAGCAGGCTCGTCTGACCGACGGTGGCCACCACATTGGCTGGGACCACCACATCGCGCTTGACCGAGATCTCGACGTCCGCGTGCCAGCCTTGCACCTTCATCGCACCGACACTGCCGACGACGACGTCATCGATCATCACCGGCGAATTCGACTCCATCGTACCGACATTCGGGAGTTCGACGTGGTAGATGTTGGCCCCTGGCCCGCGTCCGACCGCGCCGGGTAGCGGTAGCGAATTCAGGCCGTGAAATGCGCATCCCGTGGCCGTCACCACCACGCAACAGCCGGTGGCGAATACCCGCTTGGCCGCAACCCGTGCGCTCATTGTTGTGGCCCTCCGTCTGGCAGCAGCATGCCCGACACGCTGGGCGCCGGCGGTGGTGGCGGTGTCGAAGGCGGGGGCGGCAGCGGCATCGCCGCGCCCGGTATCCGCTCCGGCGGCACCGCCCCCGGGGGGCCGACCGGATCGCCCGGCAGCCCGGTGTAGGCCGACACCGCGGGCGGAATCTCGGGCGGTCCGGGTTTCGGACCCTCGCCGCCGGGCGCCAGGCGCTGTTCGGTGTAGAGAACCTTGGACGGGTCAATCGACTTGTGTAGGAACGGGTTGATGGGAATGGGCGAGTTATTCCAGTTGGTCTGCCGCAGTCCGGGTCCGAGGAACAGCGAGCACAGCTTGCCGGATTCGACCGCCGTGATGTTCTCGATGGCGCCGATTTGCGTGCAGCCCGGTACGGACAGCAGAACCTGACCGCCCCATGTCGGATTCGCCGCATTCATGAGCCCGAATCCTCCGATGATGGTTCCGGTGTCGGCGTTGTAGTCGTTGAAGAAGTTGCCGAACGCGTTCGGCGCCGCGTGCAGGATGTTTTCCAGGGCCATGTGGTGATCGACCAGGTTCTGCGTGACATCGGCCAGCCTGGCGATTTGCTCGCTGGTCTGGTTGCGAGTCCCGGCGATGAATCGCTGCACCTCGCCGACCGCCGTCGACAGATCGGTCAGAGCCGCGTCCAGTTCGGATTTGCTGTCATTGACCACACTGGTGAGCGTGGCCAGGCGGTCATTGAACTGCACGAGCTGGACGTTGCTGTCGCGCAGGGCGCCGACAAAGGTCTGCAGGTTTTTGATGATGTCGACGATGTTGCCGCTGCCGTTGGCGAGGATCCGGCCCACGCCCGACAATTGACCGAGCGTCTGGCGCAGCTTGTCGCCGTTGCCGTCGAGCGCATTGGCGGCGCTGTCGATGAATCGGCCCACCGACGTGCCCGATACCCCGCTCTTGGGCCCCAAATCCGTTGCCAGCCGCATCAACTGGGTTTTGACCTCGTCCCACTCAACCGGCACCGCGGTCCGTTCGACCGGGATGACCGCCCCGTCGCGCATCACCGGCCCACTGTCGCGGTAAGCCGGCGTGAGCTGGACGTAGCGGGCAGCCACCAGATTCGGGGCGACGATAACGGCCTTCGCGTCGGCCGGGATGGGCACGCCGCGGTCGACCGTGAGGACCATCTTGGCCTGGGTGCCTTGCGGCGCAATGGACTTGATGCTGCCGACTTTGACGCCCGAGACCCGTACCTCGTCATGGGGATAGATCGCGGTGGCGGTGGTGAAGTAGGCGGTGATCGTTCGTGGGCCGAAAAACGTATTACGGACGAGCACGGCGGCGGCGGCAATTGTCAGCCCGACCAAGACAACCGCCGTGACGGCCGCCAGCCGCTTGCGCGGAATCCGGGAGGTCATTGTGATCCCCCGATCCGTCCGCCCAACGTGCAGCCAGGGCACTGCGGAATGGAGTTGTACGGCCAGGGGGTCAGCGCCCGAGGTACCGGTGACGGGAAGCCCGGACCCTTTGAAGTATCGAAGGTGCGGAATCCCCAGAGGTAGTCGAAGAACTCCTGGAAAAGTTGCGGGACAAGGAAGTTCGGGACGAACGCCTGGTAGGCGTACATACCGGCGATGGCCTCACCGACCGTGATCTGGAATTTGGCGAGGCCCGGAAGGGCTTTGCCGATGTTGTCGCGGTTCTTTTCCAAGACCGCGAGGACCCTGTTCAGCCTCTCCAGCGTTGGCGCCAAGGTGCTTTCGTTGTCGTGCACCAATGCCGTCAGCTGCTTGGCCACTGCCGAGGTGTTGGCCAGCAGGTCCACGATCTCTTGCCGGCGTGCGACCAGCACCTGGAGCAGGGAATCGGAGTTGAGGATGAGCTTGTTGACCTGCATGCTGCGTTCGGAAAGTATCCCGGTGACGTCGCCGGCGCTTTTGAATAACTCGCCCAGGTTCTTGTTACGGCTGTTGAGGGTTCGCGATAGCCGGGTGAGCGCGTCGAAGGCCGGCCCCATTTGGGGTGCGATCTGGTCGAGCGTTGCCGCCAGCGTGTCCAACGATTGATTCAGCGCGGCGGTGTTGGTGCCGGCCGTATCCGACGTGAAGTCGCTGACCGCTTCCGTCAGCGAGTACGGAGAAGAGGTGCGCGAGACGGGAATGAGAGCCATCGGGTGCATCGTGCCGGTGCCGGCGGACTCCACCGTCAGCATGCGCTCGCCGAGCAGTGTGCCCGTGCGGATGTGGGCGGACGTTTCCGAGCCGAGCAGGACGTTGCCCTTCATCGCGAACGTCACGAGAGCGTCGCCGTGCCGCAGCTTCACGTCCGACACCGTGCCGACCTTAATCCCCGACACGATTACCGGATTGCCCTTCGCTAGGCCGCCGGCTTCGGTGAACAGCGCCTGGTACCTGACCATCGTCGCCCATTGGATGAATCGGTCGGGTGACAGGCCGACCAGGATGACCATCACCGCCAGGATGACGCCGATGAAGCCAGGCTTGACGAGCTGAGCTCCGCGATACTTGAGCATCAGGGTTCCGTGCACCTTCCTGCATCTGAACGATAGATGTTGGCGCGCACTGTCTTGCCCTGAAGATCTGTGCCGCGGATCCCGAACTGGCAGAGGTAGTACGGGATGGTGGCGCCGTTCACGCCGAGCCGGACCAGCTTGCGGTAGTTCTTCGGCGCCTTCTGAAGTGCGCCGTCGAGGCGGTCCTTGTCGTTATCGAGAATCGGCGCCAGCCGATTCAGCTGAGCTACTGTGCCAGACAGCGGCGGGCGGGCCTCGGCAAGCAGATCCGCCAACGACGCGGTTCCCTTGTCCAAGGCGTCGATGGCGGAGCCGATCGTGTCGCGGTCATTCGACAGGCCGCTGACAAGCTGCTCGAGTCGATCGATCGTGCCAGAGAACTGTTTGCCGTCTTTGGAGACCGTGCCGATCACGATGTTGAGGTTGTCGATCAGTTGCTGCACGGTTTGATCGTTGTCGGCCAGAGCGTTTGAGAACGACGTCGTCTTGGCGAACAGCGAGTCGAGGGTCCCGCCCTGCCCCTGGAAAACTTGTAACAATCCCGCGGTCAACGCGTTGACGTCGCGCGCATTCAGGCCTTGGGTGACGGGTTTGAGTCCACCGAGTAGCAGATCGAGGTCTAGCGCTGGCGCCGTCCGGTTGACCGGGATCTGCCCGCCGGCCGGCAGCCGCTTGGTCGAGCCCGGGCCATCGACGAGTTCGAGGTAGCGATCGCCCACCAGGTTCAGGTAGCGGACCGCCGCCCTGGAGCCCTCCGTCAAGACGATGTTGCGGTCGACGTCGAACTTCACCACGACTTTCTTGTCCGGCTGCAGAGAGACGCCGTTGACGGTGCCGACCCGGATCCCGGCGACCCGCACCGACTGCCCCGGCTTGAGACGCGAAACATCGGTGAACACCGCCGAATACCCATTCGTCGCACCCGTCCGGTACTGGCCGAAGATGAAGAACAGGAAGGCGGTCAGCGTCGCCATCACGACCGCGAAGATCGTGAATTTGACCAGCGTGGCGCGTGTTCTCATCCCGGTTGTCCGATCTGGGCAGAGTTGCGCGGCGGTCCGGCGATCGGTCCGTACAGCAGCTGTTTGAGCAGATCGGAATTGATCATCAGCTGCGGATTCCCGTACACCACCGGGTCCGCGCCGATGTCGGCAATCAGCTGCGGGGGACTCGTATTGAACGGCAGCGACGGCAGACCCACGCAGCGCGGACCGCCCGTCGCCGCAACCTTGGGCAGGTTCGTCGGATACCGATAACGTTCGGCACCCCAGACGAGACTCGCCGAGATGTTGATACTGGGTTCCGACAGTGGCGCCGCGTGCGATAGGCGTACGAGTCCGCCAAAAGCGCAGGTAAGCGCGGGGTTGTACTCATTGGTCAGATCGGTGGTTGGCACCAACAGATGCATGACGTCCGTCAGCGGTTGGCGGTTCGTCGACAGGACGTCGTTGCCGATGTCGGCCAAGCCGATCGTGCTGATCAGCAACGCATCAAGGTTGTGCTGCTCATCGACAATCGTCTTGCTGATTCGGGTCGCGTTGGCCGCGGTCTTCACCAGGTCGGGTGCCGCGTCGGCATAGGCGTTGGCTACCGCCGGTAAGACCGAGAAGTCATGACGGAACGCGGGCAGGCTCGGCTCCAGTTTGGCCAGGAACGAATCCAGGTCGCTCAGCGACTGACCAAGCTGTGGGCCCCGCCCGCTGAACGCTTGGGCGAGGGCGCCCAGTGACTCGTTGAGCTTGGGCGGGTCGATGTGGCTGAGCACCGAAACCAGTTGCTGGAACACGGTATTGATTTCGACCATGACGTGCTGGCCTTGCAGCGTCTGGCCCCCGTGCAGACGCTGGGCCGCGGGCTGGGCGGGCTCCACCAGCTGGACGGACTTCGCGCCGAACACCGTCGACGACGCGATGTCGACGAGCACGTTGCTGGGGATGAAGCGCAATTGCGACGGGTCCATCGCCAGATGAATGGCGGCCTCGCCGTTGGGCAGCGGCTCGATCGAGGAGACCTTGCCCACCTGCACGCCGCGCATCTTGACCTTGGCGTCGGGATTCATGACAAGGCCGGCTCGTTGCGAGATCACCGTCACCGGCACGGTTTCGGTGAAGGAGCCCTGAAACAGACCGACCGCCACGGCGAAAATCAAGCCAATGATGAGAACCGTGGCCAACCCGATCAGGGGCGGCAGGTAATGCCTTCCGGCCGGCGGACGCGCATGGCCGGTGCGCACAGGTCGGCCGGCGACCGCGCCGCGACCCGCTGGCACACTCTGCGTCATTGCCGTACCACCTCCTTTGCTAACCGGACAGGTTGAAGTTGCCGTTCGTACCGTAAATAGACAGCGAAACCAACAGCGTTACCGACACCACGACGATGAGCGAGGTGCGCACCGCGTTGCCGGTGGCGTTGCCCACGCCGGCAGGGCCACCCGAAGCGAAATAGCCGTAATAGGTGTGGATGAGCAGGATGGTGAGCGCCATCAAGATGGCCTGCAGGAACGACCACAACAGGTCGATCGGGTTCAGGAACGTGTTGAAGTAGTGCTGGTACAAACCCTGCGACTGTCCGAGCAAGAACGTCGTGGTGAACTGACTGGCCACGAACGACAGGATGACGGCGATGCTGTACAACGGCGTGATGGCCAGCATTCCCGCCAGAATCCTGGTGCTCACCAAGTAGGCGACCGGCCGAATCGCCATGCTCTCCAACGCGTCGACTTCCTCGTTGATCCGCATGGCACCCAGCTGGGCGGTCACCCCGGCGCCGAAGGTGGCCGCCAGCCCGATTCCGGCCACCACCGGTGCCGCGATGCGCACGTTGATGAACGCCGCCAGAAAGCCCGTCAGCGCCTCGATGCCGATGTTGCCCAGCGAGGTGTAGCCCTGAATCGCCAATGTGCCGCCGGCCGCCAGCGTCAGGAACCCGACGATTACCACGGTTCCGCCGATCATCGCCAAAGTTCCCGCGCCCATGCTGATCTCGGCGACCAGTCGCACGACTTCGCGCGTGTACCGGGTGGCCGCAAAGGGCATCCCGGCAAGCGCTTTGCCATAGAACAGGGTGTGGTCGCCGATCCGGCCCATCAAGGCGACCGGCCGCTCGAGCTGACGGAACAGTCGCGGATACGTGGCCCTCAGCGCCATTGACAGCCCCTACTTCGCCGTCATCTTGATGCCGATCGCGGTGACGACCACGTTGACGACAAACAGGGACATGAAGGCGTAGACCACGGTCTCGTTCACCGCGTTGCCGACGGCCTTGGCGCCCCCGCCGGTGATCGACAGGCCGCGATAGCAAGCGACCAAGCCGGCGATGAGGCCGAAAAGCGCTGCCTTGACGCACGAAATGATCACCTCGGGCACGCCGGTGAGCAGGGTGATACCCGCGGCGAACGCGCCGGGATTGACGTCTTGGACAAACACCGAAAAGACGTAACCACCAAGCACTCCGATGATGACGACGAGGCTGTTGAGCAAGAACGCGACCAGGCCGGAAGCCAACATGCGCGGTGTGACCAGCCGTTGCACCGGGTTGATGCCCAGCACCTCCATCGCGTCGATCTCTTCACGAATCGTTCGGGCGCCCAGGTCAGCACACATCGCTGTAGCGCCCGCGCCCGCCACGATCAAGACCGTGACCAGTGGCCCGAGCTGCGTGACCGCGCCGAACGCGGCCCCCGCGCCGGATAGGTCCGCCGCGCCCAGTTCGCGCAGCAGGATGTTGAGCGTGAAGCTGACGAGCACGGTGAAGGGAATTGCGACCAACAGGGTCGGCGCCAGTGACACCCGCGCGACGAACCAGGACTGCTCCAAGAACTCCCGCCACTGGAAGGGCCGGCGGAACGCAAACTTGACCGCGTCGGCCGACATGGCGAACAGGGCGCCGACGGCCTGCATCGACCCCGACATGTTCCACTTCAGTTTCAGCTGCGGCAATCCCGCTGACCAGTGGTCGGCACCCTTAGTTGCCATCGGCGCCGACCCTTTCCATCGCTACGAGACTGACAGTCTTGTTGTTGCGCACCGGCTGGGGTAGATTCGGCTGAACCGGCGATCCCAAGCGGATGCCGCCGACCACGAAACGCCCAGCGAACAGCCGAAATTCGGCCGGCGTGGTAACGCTTCTCATCCTCACGCCGGTGCCTCCGTTCGGTCGCGTGAGTTGACGCCGCAAGACAGAGTGCTCCGCGCCTTGAAGCGTTCGGCGATTATGACTCATGCCGAGTCCAGGTGGAGCAAAAAACGCTTAACCGTTATGGAACAACCCGTAACCGCGAGCTCAGGGGGCCGCGAGCGGGTCCCGGCGACAACGAGGGCGGGCCGTAATCCCAACATAGACAAGCAGCTCCACTCTTAAGTGACGGCGCCGGCCGTCTTGAGCTCGATGATGCGATCCCAATCAAGGCCGAGTTCCCGCAATATTTCGTCGGTCTGCTCGGCGAAGCCGGGCGCCGGACCGGTCTGTGGCGCCGCGACATTGAACTGGACCGGGTTGGCGACCAGTTCCAGCTCGCCCGCGCGGACCATGTACTCGTTGGCCCGGATTTGCGCGTCCTCGGCCGCCTGCAGCGTGTCCTGCACCGGCGCCCACGGTCCGGCCAGCGTGGCAAACCGTTCGCTCCACTCGGCCAGCGTGTGGGCCGCGATGGCCTTGGTCAACAACTCGACCGCCTCTGCGGTGTTGGCGGCGATCTCCTCGACGGTCGCAAAGCGCGGATCGTCGGCCAGCTCCGGCAGATCGACGTGCCGACACACGTCGGCCCAGAACTTGGTGGGCTGCATCATCACGAAGGAGATGTACCGGCCGTCCGAGGTCGTGTACAGCCCCACCAATGGATTGTTGGGTGCGCCATGCACTCCCGGTGGCGGGGCCTCGAGTCGCTG
This sequence comes from Mycobacterium sp. E735, assembly GCF_001666955.1. Classification (NCBI taxonomy): domain Bacteria; kingdom Bacillati; phylum Actinomycetota; class Actinomycetes; order Mycobacteriales; family Mycobacteriaceae; genus Mycobacterium; species Mycobacterium sp. E735. Next base: position 44,767 of record NZ_LZIX01000196.1, read on the forward strand.
CCCGAGATGGTTCGTCAGCGCGACCGTGTGCCCCATCGACCACAGGCCGCTGCCGAGCAGCGACACGTCGACGACCGACGGTTCTCCCGCGCGTTCGCGCTTGAGCAATGCCGCCGCGATGCCCCCGGCGAGGTTGGTGCCGGAGATGGTGTCGCCGTAGGCCGGTCCGGGCGGCGCGATCATCCCCGGCATCCCCGCCGGGGTGATGGTCGCGGCGGTTCCGGCCCGGCACCAGAACGCGGTCATGTCGTAGCCGCCCTTCTGCGACTCGGCGCCACGCGGGCCGAGCGCGCTGCCGCGGGCGTAGACGATGTTCGGGTTGACCGTACGAATGTCGTCGACGTCGATGCCGAACTTCTTCCGATGAGCGGGAAGGAAGCTGGTGAGGAACACGTCCGAGCGGCGGGCCAGCTCGTAGAGCACGTCCTTGCCCTCCGGCACCGACATGTCCAGTCCGATGCTGCGCTTGCCGCGGTTCGCGTGTTCGATGTTGGGGTTCGGATCCCCCTCGACGCGCAACATTCCGGTCTGCCGGAGACCGCGTTGCGGGTCGCCGGTGACCGCGTGCTCGACCTTGACGACGTCGGCGCCCCATTCGGCGAGCACGGCGCCCGCCGATGGAACGAATCCGTACATCGCGACTTCCAGGACGCGGATGCCCTCGAGCGGCCTCACGCCGGGGCCCCCGGTGCCGGCATCCGGTAGCCGGTGGCGGGATTGCTGGACGGGGAGGTTCTGTCCGCGGTGACCAGCCGGCCACCGATCAGGAGTCGACGGTCGACCTGTGACTCAGGCGCGGCATCCGCGATGGTCGCGGCTAGTTCTGCCGTGTCCTGCGCAGGCATTCCGACCCCCTCATGTGGTGACGGTCACGATAATTTCATTCTCTTCCCCGGCGAATCTTACATTCGTGTCTCGATAATTCAAGAAACTCACAGGAATGCGACCGGCCCCTGACCAGCGACGCAAGCGCCAGCGGGTTGCCTGGCCACCCAGTTCAACGCAGGCCAAACAGTGTTTCCCGGGTTTGTTGCAACCCACTCTGCCGTGAGAGTAGGGTTCTCATAATTGCAAGCGAGATTCTTTGTGGCTGAGACGGTCACCTGTGGATTAGAGGTCTCAACGTGAAGACTGCGGTGGTCACCGGCGGCGGATCCGGCATCGGGCTTGCCGTCGCGCGGCGCCTGCGCGCCGACGGTCTGGACGTTGCCGTCATCGACCTCACACCGTCCGACAGCGACCACTCGTTCACCGCCGACGTCACCGACCGAGCTCAGGTCGAGACGGCCTTCGCGGCGATCCGCGCCAAGCTGGGGCCGGTCACTGTTCTCGTCAACGCCGCCGGCCTGGACGGATTCAAGCGCTTCAACAACATCACGTTCGACGACTGGCAGCGCGTGATCGACGTCAACCTCAACGGCGTCTTCCACACCATCCAGGCGGTGTTGCCCGACATGATCGAAGCGAAGTGGGGACGCATCGTCAACATCTCCTCGTCAAGCACCCATTCCGGCGCGCCCTACATGAGCCATTACGTCGCGGCCAAGTCCGCGGTCAACGGGCTCACCAAATCCCTGGCCCTCGAGTACGGACCGAGCGGCATCACGGTCAACGCCGTGCCGCCGGGCTTCATCGACACCCCGATGCTGCGCGCCGCCGAGAAGAACGGGTATCTGGGCAGCATCGACGAGACCATCGCCCGAACGCCGGTGCGCCGCATGGGTAAGCCGGAAGACATCGCGGCGGCATGTGCCTTCCTGGTGTCCGAGGAAGCCGGCTACATCACGGGCCAGATCCTGGGCGTCAACGGCGGCCGCAACACCTGAGCCGTCGCACCTAGGCGATCGTCGGCAACTAATTCGCAAGGAGACACCGTGAAGGTCTGGGTCGATCCGGAACGCTGCCAGGGTCACACGCTGTGCTCGATGATCGCACCGGATTCGTTCGAGCTCAGCGACATCGACGGCAGTTCGTCGGCGATCGACGAAGTGGTGCCGGCCGATCGGGAGGACCAGGTTCGCGAAGCGGCGCAATCATGCCCGGAGCAAGCCATCATCATCACCGAATGACGCGCAAAGGGAGACAGAGCGTTGAGTGTCGACGACACGGTCAGCGATAGCGACCGTAAGAAGAAGCGGTATCAGTTCGAGCGGCATTCCGCGGATTACCGGTCGAACTTCAAGGCCATCACCGAAGAGATGCACGCGAATTGCCCGATGGCCTGGAGCGACACCTACGGCGGCCATTGGGTGGCGGCAGGAAGCCACGAGGTGTTCGAACTCGCTCGCTGCCCCGCGGTGTCCAACGATCACGATGTCAACAACCAGCGCCGCGGTTACAAAGGCATTTCGATTCCGACGGCCAGCCGGATCAACGGGGTGCGCGGCGGCATCCTGGAGATGGACGACCCCGAGCACCGCATCTATCGCAACGTTCTCAACCCCTATCTGTCACCGGCAGCCGTCAAGCGGTGGAAGCCGTTCATCGACGACGTGACTCGGGCCTGCCTCGACGAGAAGATCGAAGGCGGCCGGATCGACTTCGTCGACGATCTGGCCAACGTCGTGCCGGCGGTGCTGACTCTGGCCATGCTCGGCATTCCCTTGAAGAACTGGCAGATGTACAGCGAGCCGACCCATGCGGCCGTGTACACGCCCGAGCATTCCCCGGACATCCAGCGGGTGACCGAGATGCATCGGCAAATGGGGCTCGACCTGGTCAACAACATGATCGAGATCCGCGAGAATCCCCGGCCCGGCATCGTCAATGCTTTGCTCGAGATGCGCATCGACGGCGAGCCCGCCCCGGACCTGGAAATCCTCGGCAACCTCGGGCTGGTGATCGGCGGCGGCTTCGACACCACCACGGCGTTGACCGCCCATTCACTGGAATGGCTCTCCGAGCACCCCGATCAACGCGAGCTGCTCAGCAAGCAACGCGATGCCCTGCTCGACCCCGCGACCGAGGAATTCCTGCGGTACTTCACGCCGGCGCCCGGTGACGGCCGGACCTTCTCCGACGACGTCGAGCTCGACGGCACCCAGTTCAAAGAGGGTGAGCGGCTGTGGATCTCGTGGGCCATGGCCAACCGCGACCCAGCGGTGTTCAGGGACCCCGACGAGATCGTCCTGGACCGGAAGGGCAACCGCCACTTCAGTTTCGGTCTCGGCGTCCATCGATGCATCGGATCCAATGTCGCCCGCACGGTGTTCAAGTCGATGCTGACCGCGGTCCTCGATCGAATCCCCGACTACCGATGCGACCCCGACGGCACCGTTCACTACGAAACCATCGGCGTCATCCAGGGCATGCGCAAACTGCCGGCCACCTTCAGGCCCGGCCGCAGGGTGGGGGCCGGGCTGGACGAGACACTGGAAAAGCTGCAGCGCATCTGCGATGAGCAAGAACTCGCCCGGCCGATCACCGAACGCAAGGAAGCCGCGGTAATCGACTAGGTGGGCCCGCGACCTCGCCCCGGCGACAGCCGGACGCCGACTGCGCCAATTCTTACGAGTAGCCCTGCTCAGGGTGGCCGCACCCTATATTTGGGCCAAGCGCGTATGCAGAGATGGGAGACGCAGCCGTGAAGACTTTCGCAGTGAGCCTTGCGCTTGCCATGGTCGCGCTGACTGTCCCGCCCAGCGCCCACGCGGGCATGCCGTATGCCAACTACCGGGTGGACACGCCCCGGGACCCCGGCCACAGCTGGATTTGGTCGATCAACCCGTGCGCCCATCCGGAGCCGGAATGCGTGAGCGTGTACGCAACTCCGCAGCCCAACGGGCAAGCGGCGCCCTACCGGGGAGACGCCCATCTGTCGAACGGTCGCTACACCCTGTCCGTTGATGATCCCTTCGGTGTGCGCTGCGTGGTCCAGTTCTTTCCCTCGCATGACGTCTACTCGTGGGATGCGGTGACGCTGGCGGGTCAGGTCGACTCGACGTTCGACACCGGCTGCGGCGGCGGACCGGGGGGCACCAGCAGTTGGCCGTTCTCGCTCGTGCGATGGTAGCCGCGTGAGAGGTATAGGAGTCGGTCGGTCATGAGGGCTGCGGGCAGTAAGCACGATGGCTGAGGCAAAGAAAACGCAGGACGATTCGGCCACTTCGAGAGCCGACGTGAAGGCGTTACTCGAGGAAGCCGAGGCCGAGGCAGCCGAAGCCGAAGCGCTGGCGGCCGCGGCTCGCGCCCGCGCTCGTGCCGCCCGGCTCCGGCGCGAGGCGCTGGCCCAGTCTGAGGCCGAGCCGGAGGCCGAGACCACGGAAGAAGCGCCGGAGGTCGACGAGGACACCACCGACGCCGACGAGCCGGAGACTGTCGTCACCGACACGGCCGCGATAACCGACGACGACGAAACAACGGACGAAGAGGCCCCCGGCGAAACCGCCGAAGACCCCCAATCGGAATCCAAGCCGACTCGCAGGCGACGCGTGCACGTGCCCTCCTGGTCCGTCGTGTGGAAGGCGGCCGTCATCGTCCTTATCTGCGCCTTCACCGCGGCCAGCGGATACATGATGTGGAACCGCCACGAAACCGTCGAGCGCAATCAGCGCGCCGCGAACTTCATCGCGGGGGCCCGCCAGGGTGTCGTCAACCTGACCTCCATGGACTTCAACAAGGCTAAGGAGGATGTCCAGCGGGTGATCGACAGCTCGACCGGCCAGTTCCGGGACGACTTCCAGGCCCGTGCAAAAGATTTCACGACCGTTGTCGAGCAGTCGAAAGTGGTCACCCAGGGAACCGTGAATGCGGCGGCCGTGCAATCCATAAACGGGGATTTCGCGTTGGTTCTCGTCGCGGCGACATCGCACATCACCAACGCCGCGGGCGCAAAAGATGAACCACGCAATTGGCGACTCAAGGTAACCGTCAAAGACGAAGCCGGGCAATACAAGATGTCCAACGTGGAGTTCATCCCATGAGCGAGGACAAGCAGAGCACCGAAACCGCCGACGACTCTGCCGAACAGACCGACCGCAATAAAAGCATCGAACCTCGAGCCCGGCGGAGAGTGAAAGCCGTTCCCGCCATCCTGATTTCGCTGCTGCTGATTTCCGCTGGCGTGGCGACCTGGCTGTACTTCAAGCAGTACCGGCCCGATAAGCAGACCGACCCCCGCGTTGCGAGCGCTGTCGTAGGTGCGGCATCCGACGGAACGGTCGCCTTGCTGTCCTACTCGCCCGACACCCTCGACAAGGACTTCGCCGCCGCGAAGTCGCACCTGTCCGGGGATTTCCTGTCGTACTACAACCAGTTCACCGACCAGATCGTCGCCCCGGCTGCCAAACAAAAGTCGCTGAAGACCAGCGCCCGGGTGATCGGTGCCGCGGTCTCCGAGTTACATCCGAACTCGGCGGTCGTGCTCGTGCTGGTCGACCAGAGCACCACCAGCAAGGACAACCCGGACCCCGCGATGGCGTCCAGCAGTGTGCTGGTGAGTCTGACCAGAGTCAACGGCCAGTGGCTGATCACGAAATTCGACCCGGTCTAGAACGCCGAATGCCGCTGCACTAGAGCGGAATTCGCGACCCGCGATAGCGCCGGCCGCTAGCCCCGTGGGAGGCCGAGCACCCGCTGGGCGATGATGTTGCGCTGGATTTCCGACGTGCCCCCGGCGATCGTCCCGGAAAAGCTGCGGGCGTATCGCTCGAACCAGCTGGCGAAATAATGGTCCAGGTTCATGTGTGCGTACGGCCCGGTCAGCCCGGGGTGCACGAGCCCGTCGGACCCCGCCGACGTCAGCGCGAGCTCCATGCCACGCAGCTCGGCCTCGGACCCGAGCAGCTTGAGCACCGAAATCGCGGCCACGTCGTCTTCACCGCGCGCCGCACGCGCCAACGCCACCGAACCCAACAGCCGCAACGCCTGCTTGTCCATGATCGTGCTGGCGTACTGGTCGCGCTCGACGTCGGTGCTGGGATGAAAGTCGTCGATCATGTTCTCAAGTCGATCGGCGAAACCGAGCCACATCATGGTGCGCTCGTGCCCCAGCGAGCCGTTGGCCACCCGCCATCCCTGGTCGAGCTCACCGACCAGATTCTCCGCCGGCACCCGCACGTCGGTGAAGAAGACCTCGTTGAAGTCCAGATCGTCGGCGCCGCAGATCGACGGGAACGGCCGCCGCACCAGACCCGGGGTGTCGGTGGGGATGATCAGCGCGCTTATTCCCTTGTGTTTCGGCGCATCCGGGTTGGTCCGCACGAAGGTCAGCAGGACGTCGGCGTCGTGGGCGCCCGAGGTCCACACCTTCTGCCCGTTGACCACGAAGTGATCCCCGTCGAGCACCGCGCGGGTGCGCAACGACGCCAGGTCTGAGCCCGCGCTGGGTTCGCTCATCCCGAGCGACGCGGTGATCTCGGCCCGCAGAATCGGCACCGCCCAGCGCCGCTTCTGCTCGTCGCTGCCGAACGACAACAGCGACGCCGCAACGATGTTGACGCCCTGCGGGTTGAAGCTGTGGTAGATCCGGCGGCGGCTAAGTTCCTCGAGGTAGACGAACTGCTGGATGACCGTAGCGTTGCGGCCACCGAACTCCGGCGGCTGGCTCGGCAACAGCCACCCGTTGTCGAACAGCAGCCGCTGCCACCGGCGCGCCCACTGCGGCATGTGCGAAACCGACCGGGGGCGCTCGAGCGTTTCGCTTGCGGCAGGCAGGTTCTCGTCGAGGAAGGCGGAGAACTCGGCGCGGAATTCCTCGACGTCGGTATCAAAAGTCAGCTGCACGGTATTCCTCCGCGATCCGCGCGCGGTGCTCGGCGGCGCCGCCGAGCATCAGCTCACCCGCCTTGGCCCGTTTCAGCGCGAACTGCAGGTCGTTCTCCCACGTGAATCCCATTGCGCCATGCAGCTGTAGGCCGTGCCGGAATACCAGTGACTGGCACTCCCCCGCCGACGCCTTGGCCATCGCCGCCGCCAGCCGGCGGCGGGGATCGTCGGCGGCGATCGTCAGCGCCGCGAAGTACGCCAGCGCCCGTGCGCGTTCCACCGCGACGTGCATGTCGGCGGCCTTGTGCTGGACGGCCTGGAACGAACCGATCGGCACCCCGAATTGCTGTCGGCTGCCGACATGTTCGAGCACCAGGTCGAGGATGCGCTGGCAGGCCCCGACCATGGTGATCGCCAAGCCCGTCAGGGCGATGTGGTGCGCGCGTTCGGAGTCGACGGTGAGCCGTGCGGTGTCCGGCACGCGAACCTCGTTGAATGACAAGTCGGCGACGTGCAGGACGGGGTCGAAGGCCGCGGCGCGCCGCGCTGAGACCTGGTTTGCCCAGATGATGAACACCCCGGCGTCGGTGACCACCGCGAGGCGGTCGACACGGTCGCCGTCGAGGACATGGCGGGCCGTGCCGTCCAAGACCCAACCCTCGGCGTCGCGGTGCGCCGTCACCCCGGCGTGGACGGCGGTGCCCGACTCGTGGGGGTCGAACTGCTCGCCCGCCAACGGTGCGTACTGGCTCATCGTCGCCAGGAACGGGGTGGGATCGGTCGCCCGCCCCAATTCTTCGAGCACGATGGCCAACTCGACGGCGCTTTCGGGATCGCCCAACTCGGTCCAGCCCTGATCCACGTACGACTTCCACAACGGGGTTGGGTCGACGCCATCCTCGGCCACGCTGCGCACCAGCGACGGCGGACATTGCTTGGCGACGGCGTCGCGGACGGTCTTCTGCCACAGCCGCTGATCGGCATCGAACTCCAACAGCATGAAGGCCGCCTCCTGTCACCGCCGTCGTGCGAGAATATCATTCTCGCACGCGGAAGTAATAATCTCGCAAACGGGTTATGGCGTGCCAGGCCGAGTGCCCGGCCAGCCGGGCCGACGGGTTCGAGCGCTCAGCCCGCAGGAGCGGCAAAAAGGTCGTCGGCGGGCCGATCCCAGCGGTCGAGCGCCACGAAATCGGCGAGCGGCCGACGGCGCAGCGGCCCATGCCTGCCCTTGGGCCAACCGATCACGACGTGGCCGGCCACCAGCCAGTCCTCCGGTACGCCGATCGCCTCGCGCAGCGGGCGCTCGCCGCCGTAGGACGCCCAACTGGTCAGGCAAGCCCCGAGCCCCTGAGCGCGTGCGGCCAGCAGAAAGTTCTGCATGGCTGGGAAGATCGATCCGCCGAGCAGAAGCTCCGACGCGGTCGGATAGTGCTGCTGGGCGAACAAGACGGAGGTGAACTCGCCGGCCCGGTCGTGCAATTCGTAGGTCGCGCGATAGGTGCGCGCCCGGCGGCTGCGGTCATCGGCGGCGGGGCGGCTCATGCCGTAGACGGGCTCGATCACCTCCAGGGCGCGGGCCGCCGCCTGGGCCACCACCGCGCGAAGCTCGGGTGACCGCAGCACGACGAAGCGCCAGCCCTGCGCGTTCGCGCCCGAGGGCGCCCATCTGGCCGCGTCCAGGCAGCGCACCAGGGTGGCGTCGTCGACCGGCTCGTCGGTGAAGCGCCGGATGGTCCGAGCGGTCGACATGACTTCCCAGATGTCGGAGCTTACTCCGGTCATGGTCTCTCCTCGTTGATTGCCATGCGGGACAGCCGATTCCGGCGACGCTGCAGCCCGGACGGTTTGCCGCGTGGGCCCGCGGAAGCTGGGAGGCGATGCATCGACCCCCGACTGTAGACCGCGCGAAAGTGCGTCGATGCGAGACTGCGCTCAGGCGATGACAGCGCCACGCCGACACGACGAAGGAGAAGACCATTGGATCGCGAAACCTACCAGCGCGGGCTGCACGTGCGCTCCGAGGTGCTCGGCGAGGAGTACGTCAATCGCGCCCTGGCCGAGGCGGACGACTTCACCAAGCCCCTGCAGGACCTCGTCACCGAATACTGCTGGGGCGCAGTGTGGGGTCGTGAAGAGCTGCCCCGCAAGACGCGCAGCATGCTCAACCTGGCGATGATCTCGGTGCTGAATCGGCCGAACGAATTGCGCACGCACGTCAAGGCCGCGCTGACCAACGGCGTCACCCGCGACGAGATTCGCGAGATCTTCCTGCAGGTCGCCATCTACGCCGGCGTGCCGGCCGCGGTGGACAGCTTCCGCATCGCGCGCGAGGCGTTCGCCGGCCTCGAGGACTAGGAGTTCGGCATGGAGGTTGGATTCATCGGGCTGGGAAACATGGGTTTTCCCATCGCGCGCCGCCTGATTCAGCAAGGCCACGACGTCGTCGCCTTCGACACGCGCGGCGCGGCGCTGGAGCGCATCGTCGCCTTGGGTGCGCGGGCCGCGTCGTCTCCGAAAGAGGTCGCCGACGGTGCCGAGACCGTCCTGGCCAGCCTCCCGACACCGATCGCCTCGCTCGAGGTGGCGACGGGCGTGGCCGAGGGCGCACGCATCAAGCGCTATGTCGACTTGTCCACGGTGGGCAGGCGAACGGCAATTCTGGTCCATCGGCGACTCGCGGAACGGGGCATCGCAGGGATCGACAGCCCGGTCAGCGGCGGCGCTGCCGCGGCCGAGAAGGGCGCGCTCGCGGTCATGGTGTCGGGCCCGCGCGCTGAATTCGAGGCCATCCGGCCGATGCTCGAGGCGATCGGCCGGCCCTTCTACGTCGGGGCCAAACCCGGCTCGGCTCAGACGATGAAGCTCGCCAACAACATCCTGGCGGCTAACGTCCTCGCCGCGACCGCGGAGGTCGTGGTGATGGGCGTCAAGGCCGGTCTCGACCCCACCGTGATGATCGAGGTGCTCAACGCCGGCTCGGGCGCGACGAGCGCGAGCCGGGACAAATTCCCCCGCGCGATCCTGCCCCGGACGTTCGATTACGGGTTCGCCACCGGCCTGATGGTCAAGGACGTGCGGCTGTACCTCGACGAGGCGCAGGAGCTCGGCGTGCCGACGGAGGTCGCCGCCACGATCAGCCGGTTGTGGGAGACGGCCGCCGAGGACCAGGGACCCGATGCCGACTTCACGACCGTGATCAAACCGCTGGAGAAGGCGGCCGGGGTGACCGTCGGTCCGTCCCCCGCCTAGCGTCCCTACCCCGTCGGCAAGGGGCGGACGGCCCTTCTCGATGGGCGGGAGAATGGTATTATCCACATTTAAGAACCATACTTGCACTCAGACTTCGAAAGCGCCTGCTACCAGGGACAACGATTAAACGAAATGCTTACCGGAAACCCCATTGATCGGCCACCGAGAAGAATGTTAGGTTGTCTATCATATGACCCGACCGGGCCCACTTTGGCTGCCCGAGCCGAAGGATGGCTTTCGTGATCGACCACGCTGACGGAACCCGCACGCCTCTTATCGACGCGAGCGTGCACATCTTCTTCCCGTCCAGCAAGGCGCTGCGGAGCGTCTTGCGCGAACCGTTCAAAAGCCGCGGTTTCCCCGACTACGAAATGGACTGGTACGGCGCCCCGGGCGGTGAGTATGCGCCCAACACCGAGGGACCGGATCGGCAGTACCCCGGCTCCGACCCCGAATTCGTTGCCCACGAACTCTTTTCGAAGCGCGGAGTCGACGTGGCGGTCCTGCACCCGATGGGCCGCGGCATCATGCCCGACCGGCACCTGGGCAGCGCGCTGCACGCCGCGCACAACGAGATGATGGTGTCGGACTGGTTGGATTCAGGCGAGTTCGGCCAGCGATTCCGCGGCACGATCCGGGTGAATCCCGACGACATCCCCGGCGCGTTGCGAGAGATCGAGAAGTACCGTGCCCATCCACGCGTCGTCCAGATCGGCGTGCAGCGCGCTGCCCAGGTGCCGGTCGGGCATGATGCCGCGGCCCATCGGGTGCAGGACCGCCACGTCGACTCCGCGCTTCGAAAAGAGTTCGTGGGCAACGGCATCATGTTCCCGCCCACGCCCTCCGGCAACACCCGCACCTACGAGCAATACGTCAGCTTCATGGCGCTGAATTACATCTACCACCAGATGAACATGATCGCGGAGGGCGTGTTCGAGCGCTTCGACGGCCTGAAGTTCGTCTGGGCCGACGGCGCCGCCGACTTCATCACGCCGTTC